>JASGLP010000004.1 GCA_030156895.1 Eubacteriaceae bacterium
GCCATAATAATTTCCTCCGATATGAATTATTCTATCATCAATAGCTATCATATCAAAGAGTATTGATTAATTCAACTATCATCATGTCAGTACACTAGTTATGATCTAAAAGCTCGTAAACAATTTTTGCGGGTTTCATAGGTATGCATAAATTATGAAAAGTCTAGTTGGTACCTCGTCGACATAGACTTTTTTTACTTTAAAAAGATAAAATGTTTTTAGCCTTGTAATTGGAGAACAATCCATGTTCAAAATGCTTTGCATTAGCAAAATTTATATGCGACAATTAGAAAAAGAAACAATAATGAGGAGATGAATGAAATGGAACTGATCGATAATATCAGCAAGACCCTGAAAGATGACCTGATTGTTGAAATAAATAAGGACAGCAAGTTATCAATAGCGGCGGCCTGCTTTTCGATTTATGCTTTTCAGGAACTGAAAAAGCAGCTCAAAAATATCGATGAACTGCGTTTCATTTTTACATCTCCAACCTTTATTACAGAAAAAACAAAAAAAGAAAAGCGGGAATTCTACATTCCTCGACTTTCCCGGGAACGCAGCCTCTATGGTTCTGAATTTGAGGTGAAACTCCGCAACGAGTTAACTCAGAAAGCGATTGCCAAAGAATGTGCTGACTGGATCCAGAAGAAAGTTGTTTTTAAATCGAATCGAACCAGCGAAAACATGATGGGTTTTATCAATGTCGACGAAAAAAGCTATATGCCCATCAATGGTTTTACCACCGTTGATCTGGGTTGTGAGCGGGGAAACAATGCTTACAGCATGATTCAAAAAACCGAACTGCCCTTTTCCAAAGCCTATCTTGATTTGTTCGAAACCCTCTGGCAGGATGAAACGAAGCTCCAGGTTGTGACCGAAGAAGTAATCGAAAACATTACCGCGGCTTATAATGAAAATGCCCCTGATTTTCTCTACTTTTTCACACTCTACAATATTTTTAGTGAATTTCTCGAAGATATTTCCGAAGATGTCCTGCCTAATGAAGCGACGGGCTTTAAAGAAAGCAAGATCTGGGAAATGCTCTATAATTTTCAGAAAGATGCCGCCCTGGCCATCATCAATAAGCTGGAGAAATACAATGGCTGTATTCTGGCCGACAGTGTTGGGCTGGGTAAAACTTTTACTGCTCTGGGAGTCGTTAAATATTATGAAAACCGTAATAAATCGGTACTGGTGCTTTGCCCTAAAAAACTTTCCAACAACTGGAATACCTACAAGGATAATTACCTCAATAATCCCATCGCCTCTGACCGACTGCGTTATGATGTGCTTTTCCATACGGATTTAAGTCGGACTCGGGGAAAATCAAACGGTCTGGATCTGGACCGGCTCAACTGGGGCAACTATGATCTGGTGGTCATTGATGAATCCCATAATTTCAGAAACGGCGGTAAACTAAGCGGGGACGAGAACGAAAAAGAAAACCGCTATTTGCGACTGCTAAATAAAGTGATTCGACAGGGGGTTAAAACCAAGATCCTGATGCTGTCAGCAACCCCTGTCAACAACCGCTTTAATGATCTGAAGAATCAGCTACAGCTGGCCTATGAGGGTGAGAGTAACCAGATCGATGATATCCTTGATACCAGCCATTCCATTGAAGATATTTTCAGAAATGCCCAGAAAGATTTTAACAAGTGGAGTAAATTCGAACCAGAATACCGAACAACTGACGCCCTGCTAAAAATGCTTGATTTTGATTTCTTTGAAGTGCTCGACAGCGTTACCATTGCCCGTTCCCGAAAACATATTGAAAAATATTATGATACCGAAGCGATTGGACGTTTTCCGACGCGTTTAAGGCCACTTTCATTACGGCCACCCCTGACTGATTTGGAGACGGCCATCAATTATAATGAAATTTTTGAGCAGCTGATGCTCTTAAATTTAAGTATCTATACACCATCACATTTTATTCTTCCCAGTAAGGTTCAAAAATACGCTGATTTGTATGAAGACAATAAGGTAAACATTGGCTTTACCCAGGCCAACCGTGAAGAGGGGATTAAACGCTTAACTGCCACTAATCTGATGAAACGAATGGAATCTTCAGTTTATTCATTCAACCTGACTTTAAAGCGAATAGAGGCGCTGATTAACGACACGATTTCAAAAATTGATCTCTACAAGAAGCAGTCAAAAACCGTCCTGGATCTCACCGATATCGGTTCAGCAAAAGAATATGATGAGGACGACCAGAACTCTGATGATTTTTTTGCCATTGGCCGAAAGGTGAAAATTGATCTGGCTGATATGGATTACCAGTCCTGGCGACGGGATCTTAAAAAAGACAGTGAAGTGCTGTCCCTGCTTTCTTTAATGGTTGGGGATATTACGCCAGAACATGACAGCAAACTGCTGGAACTCAAAAAACTTCTCAAAGACAAGTTTAAAAACCCGATCAACCCGGGCAATCAGAAAGTCATTATTTTTACAGCCTTTGCCGATACCGCTGAATATCTTTATCAGCAGGTAAGTAAACACGTTAAAAAAGATTTTAACCTTAACACGGCAATGGTAACCGGTTCGGTGGAAGGGCGAACGACAATACCCAAATTGCGGGTCGATTTAAATACAGTTCTGACCTGTTTCTCACCGATTTCAAAAGATAAAAAGCTTTTAATGCCGGATCAGAATCAGGAAATTGACCTGCTGATTGCCACTGATTGTATCTCTGAAGGGCAGAACCTCCAGGACTGCGATTATCTGATTAACTATGATATCCACTGGAATCCGGTCCGGATTATCCAGCGCTTTGGCCGGATTGATCGAATCGGCAGTCACAATGATGTAATCCAGCTGGTTAACTTCTGGCCGGATATTTCCCTTGATGAATACATCAATTTAAAAGCCCGGGTCGAAACCCGAATGAAAATTGTCGATATGACCGCCACCGGCGATGACAATCTGATTAGCAACGAAGAAAAAGCGGATCTGGAATACCGTAAACAGCAATTAAAGCGCCTCCAGGAAGAGGTGGTGGATATTGAAGAAATGTCGACAGGGATCTCGATTATGGATTTGGGGCTTAATGAATTCCGATTGGATCTGCTGGAATACATTAAAAAGAACCCTGACCTGGATAAAACCCCCTTTGGTCTGCATGCGATTGTGGAAAGTCAGCCGGATCTGCCGCCCGGAGTCATCTATGTATTAAAGAACCGCAGTGGCAAAATCAATAAAGATAATCAGAATCGCCTGCACCCTTTTTATCTTGTTTATATTGACGATGACGGTCAAATGGTCTGTGACCATTTATCACCTAAAAATTTGCTGGATAAAATTCGCTATCTCTGCCGCAACAAGGTAGAACCGGTACCAGAGCTTTATCGCTCCTTTAATCTCGAAACCCAGGACGGCCGGGACATGAAAAAATATTCCAGCCTCCTGGGGGATGCCATTAGTGCCATTATGGATGTCAAAGAAGAAAGTGAACTGGATCTTTTTCTAAGCGGTCAGCCAGTGAGCTTTCTGGAAGAAAATATTTCCGGTCTCGATGACTTTGAACTAATCTGCTTTCTGGTAGTGAAATAAAAGGTTAAAGAAGGTGTAGTAAATGCTTGGTTTACCTGGAAATACAGAAATAAAGCGGCGAATTCCTAAAGAAACCATTCAGAAGAAATTTCAAATGGATACCAACATCCGCAAACATTTTGATGATGAGATTAAAAGCATGACCATTATCCATGAAATTTCCCCTAAAACCATGAATGTGACTGAAGGAGATGTTGTTAAAAATATATTTGTCATCAGGATCATCTTAAAAACAGATACTTATGATGAAAAAAACATTGGTCTGATTGCCAGACTGATCAATCAGCCCATGCTCTTTGTTTTGACCTTTAATGACAAAGCCTGTCTGGCTGTCTATAATCGAAAGCTTTTTAGCAGCCCCTGGCAGCTCGAAGAAAAGCTTAAAATAAGTCTGACCGGTCAGAAACTGGATGAAATCTGGGATGATCTACAGGCCCAGGTAGGCAATATTAAAATAGAAAATGGCCGAAACCTGGACCAACAATTGGAGCTGGATGAAAAAAGAAAACAGCTGCAAATAAAGATTGAAAGGCTTGAAAAACAGGTGAGAACAGAAAAACAGCCGAAAAAGAAGTTTGAGCTAGTTGAAGAAAAGAAAGCACTGGAAAAAAATTTGAAAACACTGATATAGAAAATGAAAATTAAAGGAGTAGTACATGGAAAAACTTAAAATGCATAGCCTCGACAAGGTTGATGAGAACGTTGAAAAAATTGGAACCCTTTTTCCTAATTGCGTTACCGAAGCCAAGGTTGACGGTAAAGTCACCAAAGTTGTGGATTTTGACAAACTGAAACAGGAATTGTCAGATTTTGTAGTGGAAGGGCGGGATGAGCGCTACCAGTTTACCTGGCCGGACAAGAAACAATCAATACTGCTGGCCAATGCCCCAATTTCCGAAACTTTAAGACCCTCCAGAGAAGAAAGTGTGAATTTTGACGAGACCCAAAACCTCTATATTGAAGGGGATAACCTGGATGTACTAAAACTCCTTCAGGAAACCTATCTTAACAAAGTCAAAATGATTTATATTGACCCTCCCTATAATACCGGCAATGACTTTGTCTATGAGGATGATTTTGCCCAGACAACCGGTGAATATCTGGAAAACAGCGGCCAGTTTGATGAAGCTGGTAATCGAATGGTTAAAAATCTGGACAGTAACGGCCGTTTCCATACCGACTGGCTGAATATGATCTACTCTCGTTTAAAATTAGCGCGTGATTTGTTGTGTGACGATGGGGTTATTTTTATTTCAATTGGTGATGAAGAGGGCGGCAATCTAATAAAAATTTGTAATGAAATATTTGGTGAATCAAATTTTAGAAACCAAATTGTTATTAGGCGCGGTGCAAAGTCGGTTCAAGCGCAGTTTGATACTTGGGATAAACTTGGACAGGGACTAGAGTATATTTTGCTATATACAAAGTGTTCTACATTTCGATTTCCTAAACAAATGAAAATCCTTGATGAAGAAAAATCTGGAGGTTGGAATAATCATTGGCGCGGAACTGATAGACCAACAATGCGATATTCTATTTTTAATATTACCCCAAACAGTGGTCAATGGCGTTGGGGAAAAGAACGAAGCGAAAAAGCAATTCAAAACTATCAAAAAATGCTAGATGAAATAGGTAAAACTGTAGAAACAATTGCAGAAGAAGAAATTGATAATTGGTATGTTAAACAAAACGACAATCAATTGGATTTATTGAGATTATCAAAAAATGGAAAACCTGAACATTATATTGCACCAACAAATAAAACTTTACTTAACAGTTCATGGATAGATCTCTTGGTTGGCAGCTCATCAGAAATTAAAACCTTATTTGGTAGTGCAGTATTCGACACAGCAAAACTAACTGAAATAGTTAAACGAATGTTAGGATTTGTAGATACTAAAGCTGTTGTCCTCGATTTCTTCTCTGGCTCAGCCACCACAGCCCATGCAGTCATGCAACTAAACGCCGAAGATGGCGGCAACCGTAAATTTATCATGGTCCAGCTTCCGGAAGAAACCGATGAAAAAAGTGAAGCCTACAAAGCCGGTTACAAAAATATCTGTGAAATTGGAAAGGAACGCATCCGTCGGGCAGGGGCAAAAATCAAAGAAGAGAATAAAGATAAAGAAGGAATCGAAAAACTGGATACCGGCTTTCGGGTTCTGAAACTGGATTCAACTAATATGAAAGATGTTTACTATACGCCGGAAGACACCAATATCTCCATGTTTGATGAGCTGACGGATAACATTAAGGATGACCGGTCACCAGAGGATCTCCTCTTCCAGGTCATGCTGGATCTGGGTATTCTGCTTTCAAGTAAAATCGAAGAAATGAACATTAAGGGCAAAACAATCTTTAATGTGGCCGATGGTTTCCTGGTGGCCTGTTTTGATAAAGATCTGACGGATGATACCATTACCGAAATTGCCAAAATGAAACCCTATTATTTTGTCATGCGTGACCATTCTCTGGCTACAGATGCCGTGGCAGCCAATTTTGATCAGATTTTTACTTCTTTTAGTCCGGACACGGTTCGCAAGGTTCTGTAAGGAGTGGTGGTATGAAATTTACGTTTAAGATACAGCCTTATCAGACCGAAGCGGTTAACAATGTGGTTAAAGTTTTTGAAGGCCAACCTTTTCAGAGTCCGGTTTCTTATATTCGCGACCTGGGCAAGACTGAGCTTTTGCCGGAAGAACAGCTGACTCTCACTGGCTCGGATGCACTGGATGAAGCCGGCTTTAAAAATGAAGATGTTAACCTGAACGATGATAGACTACTGGGAAATATTAAAAAAATCCAGCGGGATAATAATATCAAAATTTCGCCTGAGCTGATTAAGGATTTCGGCTGCTGCAGTTTGGATGTGGAAATGGAAACCGGAACGGGGAAAACTTATGTCTATATCAAAACCATGTTTGAATTAAACCGTCAATACGGCTGGTCCAAGTTTATTGTGGTTGTTCCTTCCATTGCAATCCGGGAAGGGGTTAAAAAGAGTTTTGAAATGACACAGGATCATTTTATGGAACATTACGGTTTAAAAGCCCGTTTTTTTATCTACAACAGCAGTAATCTCCATCAGCTGGATGAATTTTCAAACAGTGCCGGTTTAAATGTCATGATTATCAATACCCAGGCCTTTGCCAGCTCTTTAAAGGAAGGGGCCAAGAATAAGGAAAGCCGGATTATCTATTCGGTCCGGGATGAATTTGCTTCTCGTCGCCCTATTGATGTCATCAAGGCCAACCAGCCGATTATCATCCGGGATGAGCCCCAAAAAATGGAAGGACCAGCGACTCGGGCCGGGATTAAAAACTTTAATCCTCTGTTTACCATCAATTACTCGGCAACCCATGTTAAACAGAACAATCTGATTTATGTGCTGGATGCCCTGGATGCCTACCATCAGCGACTGGTTAAAAAAATCCAGGTCAAGGGCTTTGAAGTCAAGCATTTTCGGGGGACAGACCAGTATCTCTATCTGGAAGAAATTATCCTCTCAAGTAAAAAGCCGCCCATGGCCAGAATCGAATTTGAAATTGCCTACAATAAGTCCATCAATCGGGAAACGCGATTGCTGGGAGTCGACAGCAATTTATATCATCTTTCCAATGAAATGGAGCAGTATAAAAACGGTTATACCATTTCAGAGATTGATCCGCTTGCCGGAACTGTTACCTTTGTTAATGGGGAGGTGATTGCCAAAGGGGAAGTGGTCGGGGATGTATCGGAACGGGATATGAGAAGAATCCAGATTCGGGAAACGATTCTGTCCCATTTTGAAAAAGAAGAAAAGCTTTTTAATCGGGGAATTAAAACACTGTCACTTTTCTTTATTGACGAAGTTTCAAAATATCGACAATACGATGATGCCGGTAATGAATTGACCGGGGAATACGGAAAGATGTTTGAAGAAGAGTACACACAGATTTTAAACACCTATATTAAACTCTTTGATACCCCTTATCAAAATTATCTGAAAAATATTCAAACGGCAAGTACCCACAATGGTTATTTCAGTATCGATAAAAAAACCAGCCGGATAATTGACAGTAAAATCAAACGGGGATCAGAATTTTCGGATGATATTTCCGCCTACGACCTGATTCTTAAAAATAAAGAACGGCTTTTGAGCTTTGAAGAACCCACCCGTTTTATCTTTTCCCATTCAGCCCTTCGGGAAGGCTGGGATAACCCCAATATTTTTCAGATCTGTACCCTGAAGCATTCGGATTCCACCACTGCCAAGCGTCAGGAAGTAGGCAGGGGCCTGCGGCTTTGTGTGGACCAGCAGGGTAGCCGGATGGATCAGCAGGTTTGCGGAGATGAAATCCACCAGATAAACAAACTGACGGTTATTGCCAGTGAAAGTTATAAGGACTTTGTGGGAAAGCTCCAGAGCGATATCAAAGAGGTTCTTTACGATCGGCCGACCAAAGCCACCAGAGAATTTTTTGAAGGGCGAACCATATTGGTTAATGGCAACAAGCAGGCCATTGATCATCATCAGGCAGCACAAATTTACAGATACCTGATCAAAAATGATTATGTGGATGACGACGATAACATTTCTGAAAACTATCATCAGGATCTGCAGAGTCAGACTTTGAAACCCTTACCGGATGATCTCAAGCCAATAGAAAACGAGATCCATCAGGTAATACAGTCTATTTTTGATGAGCGCTTTGTGGCTGATATGTTTGAAGATGGTAATAAAACAAAAATTATGGAAAATACCCTTAATGATAATTTCTACAAAGAAGAGTTTCAGACGCTTTGGAGCTATATCAATCATAAATATGCCTACACCGTTAATTTTAACAGCCAGGAGCTGATTAAAAAAGCAATCAAGCATCTTGATGAAAAACTTATTGTGACAGAACTTCAGTATACAGCTTCAGTTGGCGAACAGAAAGATGCGCTGACATCCAAGTTAATGGAAGAAAAAGCGGCTTTTACGACGGGTAAAACAAGGACTCAAACTCTCAAAAATGCCCAAAGCAGTCAGATTAAGTACGATCTGATCGGTAAGATTGCCGCTGGGACAATTTTGACGAGACGAACAGTGGCGAAAATTTTAAAAGGCCTCAACTCAGATACTTTCTATAAGTTTCGCTTAAATCCAGAAGAATTTATTGCCAAAACCATTCGCCTGATCAATGAGCAGAAATCGACAATGGTTGTTGAACATATCCAGTATGACGAGATCGATGGTTCTTATGACAGTGGGATTTTTACCGCTGAGAAACATGAACAAAGCATCGATAAAGCGTTTAAAGCACAGAAGCATATTCAGGATTATGTCTTTACGGATGGCCTTGCCAAAAACAGTGTCGAGAGCCGGTTTGCCACTGAACTCGATAATGCCGATGAAGTATGCGTCTATGCCAAACTTCCCAAAGGGTTTGCAATTCCCACGCCAGTTGGTAATTATTCTCCAGACTGGGCCATTGCCTTTAATAAGGGGGCGGTTAAACATATCTTTTTCATTGCCGAGACAAAAGGAACTATGAACAGCCTGCAGTTACGTCCGATTGAAAAGGCCAAAATAGACTGTGCAAAGCAACTGTTTAATGAGCTTTCGACCAGCCAGGTTAAATATTATGATGTGGATAGTTATCAGAGTTTACTGGATGTGATGGGGAAAGTTTAAGAATAATTTAATTGGGATTTTTTAGTGATGAAAAATGAAAAGGTGAGGAAATGGCAATATTTGTTTCTGATGAGTTTGATTTAGGTACTTTATTAGATGAGCTTGATGTTTTTGATTCTTTATTAGATGAGGACAGCAATTATTTTATTAATATAAAAAGGCTGAAAAATACAGATGTCTTGGAATTCAAAGAATCCTATTATAAAATCAATGATTACTTTAGAAATATAGGTATCTTGTTGAAAGCATCGAAAAATAAAGATGACAAAAATTATCGAACTGCGTTAAAAATGTTTAAATTTTCAGAAGTTAGAGGGATAAATTTAGGCTTTTCAAAAGGAAAGCGTGGTTCTGGATTTGGAAAAATATTAAGCACACAAATTATTCAAGATGCCTTTGAAATCATAAAAAGCGGATCAGAACAGCCGGAAATCTTTCATCTTACAAGTTTGTTTGAAGAGAATGTTGGTCCCGATAGACTGAGCGATATGATTGCTACTTTGATTTATGAGGATATTGTTCAGTATACAAAAAATATTTTTAATAAAGTTGCTATTAATAAAGAGAATTATCCGGAGTATCACTTTGAAAATGGATCAATAATAAATCCATATAAAGAATGCGAATTGCTATTATTACCGAAAGATGTTTTGCATGAGCTACCAATTGCAAAAGATTGGGATGATATTGATAGAGTGATTAGAGAGAATGAAACTATTTGTCGAGAAATAAGTGAAATTGTAGGAGAAGAGTGGCGACGATTAACAGTCGGTAAGAAAAAATATTATATTAAGAAATATATTTTTATGAAGCCCAAAATACTAAGAAGCGTTGTTGACGATTATAATGCTGCTGTTGTCGAGAAATACGACATTTATCAAAATATTGATTATCGAATTACAAAGATAATTAATGGATTAATTAATGCAGTTTCTCATACTTCGATGATCCAGAAAAATTCATTTGAAGCATCCATTGAAATAATTGAAAACTTTAAAAATTGGATTGAAAACCAAAAAGGATATTCCGTTTTGGAGAATGTTGATACTAGAAATGCTGAGAAGATTATACAGAGAAGTTTGCATGGTTATATTGAGTATTATTGTCATGTGCATGAGTTAGATATTAGTCCAGAGTCAAATACTGGCAGAGGACCAGTTGATTTTAAAATTAGTAGAGGACTGGATAAAACTGTTATTGAAATTAAATTGACAACAAATAGTCAGGTATTACATGGTTTTGAAGTTCAAATTGAAGAGTATGCAAAATCAGAAGGGACACAAAATAAAATATTTATGTTGGTTGATAATGGGGGTTCATCAATTTGCATAGATAAAGTATATGAAAGCTATGAAATGAGAAAGTTGAACAAGGAAAACCCGGCAACTATAATCGTAATTGATGCGAAGCCTAAGGCTTCTGCCAGTAAGTTTTAAAATAGTGGTAACTAAAAGTAGAAGTTCTTATATTTATGGTTCTGAAACTGTAGATAGAAAAAACAAACAACTAAATAACACAACCACAAGAGGTGATATAAATGAACATACAATCAGAATTACACAAAATATCTATAGGTCAAATCTATCAGCGAAACGGCAGCGATTGTGTGTTGGATCCTTTTAGAAAAAAGCTGCTCCAGATTACCCCAGAAGAAGTCGTCAGACAAAAGATTTCCCGCTATTTTATTGATGATTGTGGCGTTCCCAAGTGGTTAATGTCCACTGAAGAGCACCTGAAACATTACAATGGAAAGCGCGACGGCCGGATGGATATTGTCTTTGATAAAATGATTGAAGGTGAGCGACAGGTCTTAGGTATTATTGAATGCAAGGCGGCGCATATTCCGCTGACTGATCAAACATATCGGCAGGTCAAAAACTATGCAGATGACATATCGGCAGAGTTTATCTTTATCACCAATGGGATTGAAATAAAAGGTTGGCGCTTTAATATCGAGATTAATCAGTTTGAAGCATTAAAAGGAATCCCGACGTATGAAAAAATGTTGGATGGCCGTTGTGAAATAGCCGAAGAAGAGGCCTTCAAATCCGAAAGAGGCGATTTTTTAGGTTTATTCGACATTGCTTATTTAAAAACACTGAATTTTCTGGGGGAAGATACGCCGGATCTTCTGATTCCGTCTATCTTTAATTTAGCGGAGTGTCTGATCGATTCAACGCACATGTTTCCAGTAAAAGACTATGGTGATTTTGCAGTCGTTGAAGATATTGGCTGTCGCTACTTAGGTTACAATGATGCTTCCGGCAGCAACTTCGGAACCGGCTTATATCGGACGCTCTTAATCAAGGATGGTAATCAAAATCATCAGCTGATCAGCTTTTTAATATCGGTAGTAGGAAGAACGGTTGATGATCCCAAATATGGCAATCGGAAAGGGAAGAATGTTTTAGTCGTTTCCCTGGATGATTATGAAAAGGATTCAATGGTTATCCAGATTGATTTTAATCAGTTTATGAAAATTGATCAAAGCAAAACAATCATTACCCATAATGGCAGTGTGATGCAGAAGTCAGCAAGAAAAGCGGACTTAATCCAACGGATTTTTGAAAAATATCCCTATCTGATAAAAGGCGATAAGATTCAGCTTGGGGAATTACTGAATACTGGTCTTTTATATATGGATACGCCCTGTGTGATTGATTTGATTGTCAATTTAATCCGCTATACATTGATCCGGGATGACTATAAAAAATACTTGAATCAAAAAAATAAAAATGAAAAGGAAAGTAAGACAATGAACGAGAATAAAGAGGTTAGTGGACTGGATATCACTAAAGAAATTAATATGTCTTTTTATGAAGCGGTTTCTGGGGCGGAAAAGAAGGTTAAACTTATACGGACAGAAAAATGTTCAGTCTGCAATGGCACTGGAACGGATGAGAATTCTGTTGAATGAAGCAATTGCCTAGGCACCGGACTGGAAGAAAAAGAACGAACGATCACGCTTAATATACCTGCTGGTGTTGATGATAAATCGGTTTTGCCGTTACGAGGAGAAGGTAATGCAGGGCCCAATGACGGTGAAAAAGGGGATTTATATATAAATATAAATGTCGCACAAAGCAATGTCTTTATCCGGAAAGAAGATGATGTTTGCTATGAGTTGCCGATTTCATTTACTCAGGCATTTTTAGGTTGCAGTGTGATTGTACCGACATTAAACGGTAAAATCAACTTAAAAATTCCGAGTCATACAAAGGATGGCAGAACTTTTCGTTTAAAAGATAAGGGAATGTTGAATCCTAATACGAATGAGCCTGGAGATCAGTTAATAACCATCAAAGTTGAGATGCCACAAAATCTGAATGAAGAACAAATGAAGATGATTGAAGAACTGGATAATTGTTTAGGTTTAGACTGTTATCCGGAGGCGAAAGATTTTCTGGCCCAGACTGAGGCGGAATATAAAATGCGGGAAATTTGATCAGCGGAAAAAGAAGTAAATGGTAGATTTTAGTTTATGATAGTATGCAGGAGAGCCAGGTTAATAGTTTGCCGGTTGTTTGCAGAATGTGATGGATCGCTGATATCAACGAATAAAATTTTCAGACTGTGGGGTTATGAAGAGAATGGAGGTGCAGACTCCGGGCCGGCCGGACTCCGCTGCATGCGCGACCTGCGACTACCCCCGGCCGCCCCTGAACGTTTGTTTACGAATTTTTATAATAGAGTTGGGTTAGGTAATTGTTAAAACAAAGCGTATAATAGAGATACATAAAATGACAAAATGAAAAGTAATCGATTATTATGAAAAAGAAAATGGCAGTGTTTTTGTGAGGGGGATAAGTGGAAGAATTTAGAAAAGCACATAGAGCTAACTAAAGTATACTATGAAATTAATCGAACAAAGAAAAATACGGAGATTATTATAAAAGCTCATTTCATTTACATTCACCAGCATCATATGATTATAAATTGTTGGAAAAAAAGCACAAAAGTAATGGTGGAAAACTTTATACAGAGTATACTGAAAAAGAGGTCCATGAAATTTGTCGAGAATATGAATTAATGCCTTCTTCAGAGAACTTTGATATGTCATGTCAAATGATCCGCGTTTTGAAATATACTAAAATCAAAAGGAGGCTTTGACTTATTTGTTAATTGCACAAGTAATTGTTATGGAATCCAACAATTTTAATGGTTGGATAAGAAAAGAAGGTTATCTGACAGAGAAATGTATCAAACAGTCTATTATTAACCTTCTTGAAGGTGGGAAGGAATCATTCAAGCATAAATGCTTTATCTATGAGGAATTATTAAATTAAGAGAAGGAGGTCGAAAAATGCCAATGAAAGAAACGGCGAGTGAAAATAGTCAGTCGGAATATCTGGAAATTTTGGAGAACCTGATTCAAAATTGGGAATCAGAGGTCGTTGAGTTTAAAGAAGCTAAATCACATATTGATGACGATAAGGTCGGGCGTTATTTTTCAGCCATCAGCAATGAAGCAAATTTAAGGGGAAAACAATACGGTTGGCTTGTACTTGGTGTTCGGGAAGCGGACCGTGAGATTGTAGGTTCAGCTTATAAAAATAATGCCTTATCTAAATTTAAAAAGCAGATCTCCCGTGATACCACTGGTGAAATGACCTTTGTTGAGATAATTGAAATTTATCCCGAGGTAAATGAAAAACCAAAGCGCGTGATTTTATTTCGGATACCAGCTGCTGCTTCAGGCATTCCTACAGGCTGGAAAAACCGTTACTATGGGCGCTCAGGGGATGCCTTGATTCCATTGAGTCAGGACAAGATTGATGCAATTAGAAATCTGCAGCAAATCGACTGGTCAAATCAGGTTATTGAAAAGAGTGATCTATCTTTTCTGGATTCCCAGGCTATTAAGATTGCCCGGTCAAAATACATTAAGTACATGAACAAGGATCATATCAAAACCGAAATCAATGGGATGAGTGATGCGGTTTTTTTAACAAAACTAAAACTGATGCGGGATGGAAAGCTTACTAATGCGGCCATGCTATTACTTGGTAATCCAAGTTATGATTATGTATTCGATGTTCCCCCGCAAATTATGTGGCGGCTTTATGATGCCAATGGTCTGGATAAAGATTACAAGATATTTGATATTCCTTTTATTACCGTTGTTGATCAGATCTATCAGAATGTTCGTAATTTAACCTATCGTTATTTGCCCGATCAGTTGACCTTGTTTCCCGAGGAAACGCAACAATATGATCCGCAGTTACTACGTGAAATGCTCAACAATTGTATTGTTCATTCAAACTATACTTTAGGTAGTCGGATCTATGTTAATGAATTTGATGATCGGATTCAGTTTATTAATCCCGGTAATTTTTTGCCAGGCAGTATTAAACCGGTTCTGGAACCGGGCTATGCTCCTCCGTCTTATCGAAATCCCTTGCTCGCCAATATTATGCGCCAGTTTTCCATGATTGACACGGCGGCGATGGGAATCAGAAAAGTCTACAAGATTCAAAAGGAAAAATACTTTCCCATGCCGGACTATAATTTTGAACGTTATAATACTGTCAGTGCAACAGTGTACGGTAAAATCATTGATGAAAATTATACCAAGCTTATTTATGAAAATCCTGAATTTGATTTACAGACGATTTATTTAATCGACCGGGTTCAGAAACATTTGTCGATTGATGCAAAAGAGATCAGAACATTGAGAAATCTGAAAGTGATCGAAGGGAAGGCGCCAAACATTTACCTGACTCCATCGATCGCTCAGAGTATCGATGCCAAAGCGGAATACATTAGTAACAAAGGCTTTGATGACCAGTATTATAAGGATATGATTGTGGAGTATCTTAAAACATTTGAACGTGCCCAGAAAAAAGATATTAGCAAACTGCTTTGGGATAAGTTGCCGGATGTGCTGAATGATAAACAGAAGAAATATAAAATTGGTAATTTATTGAGAGCACTACAAGATGCGGAGTTGATTGAGAGAAATAATAATAACAAACGGTCGGGTTACTGGGTGCTGGTGGTCAAATAACTAGTTTTGTTTTACATTAATTACGTCATGATTGATATTGTTGACGTGAATGACGAAATTAATCAATTGGTACAAATTACTTGATGGAAATAGCATAAATAAAGGGGATTTTGAAGTTAAAAATCTGGTTGTTATAATGGTTGTGAATAAGTGATTACGTAATCAATCATGTAATTGACGAAATTGACGAAATCAGGAAATATTGAATAATGTGGTTTTTGTATCAGTATAAAAAGAATTGAATTGGCTTTATCATAGGGGGAAGAGGATAAAGTGGAAAAGTGAAACTGGCTGGATTAAGTAGATGATTAAGTAAATTGACGTAATTGACGTAATTGACGTAATCCGCAAAGATTGAATAATGAATTAAAAGGGGCATCAAGAAAATAGCTTTAGAATGGGGCTAAAAGAGGATAAAGCGCTTGCTTTTAGAGGAAGGCCAAAGCAGTTGGATTAAGTAAGGGATTAAGTAAATCAAGTAATTGATCAAGTAATTGATCAAGTAATTGATCAAGTAATTGACGTAATCAATGCTTTCTGAAAATAAAAAGACTGGCATCAGCGCCAGCCTGGTCCCCGAACGGACGTAAAAACGACTCGGGCAACTCTGTTAAGCCTGTTATAGGATTGATAGGATTTGAAGCAAGGCGGGGATTGAAAATTATTAGCGCCGAGAATAAACTATTTTTCTAAAAAAGATAGATTAACAGAAGAGGATGAGAACCGGATAAATTTGTTTGCCGGTTGTTTGCAGAATGAGTTGAACAGGTTAATAATAAAGAGAAGAATGATGCCATAGGGGGTTTTTGAAGAGGTAGAGATTTGATTTTCTATCTGCCAATGACTTGAGGCCAGCGAAATTACTTTTGGGATTTAACGTGTAACCGGGGTATCCGTACTCCGCCGCTGTAGCACCAGCGACTTCACCCGGCAGCCCCTTTACTGCTGAACACTGTTTCCGACAGCGATTGGACACCCGGCGTTTTAGTTCGACGCAGACCCAGGGTACCTGCCCTCCTCCTCCGCTGATGCGTCGTCGTCACGCAGGAGCCCATCACGGCAGACCAATATAGCCGCCACCGGCTTTTGGACGGAGGCTTTACTTTAAATTGAATCGACAGGAGCCGTTTGACGTTCGCCTAGTCTTCGCTACCACTGCGACTGAGCTTAACCGGGGATCCTCTTCGCGCCTTCGTCCTGGCCTGGCAGCCAGAGCGGAGGCTTTTTTACTTTTTGGGTTCTGCGTGAAAGCCGGGGTGACCAGACTCCGCCACGCCTGCTTCCGCGACTTCACCCGGCCGTCCCTAAACGTTTGTTCATTATTTCCGGCAGCCCTTAAATTCCCGGCCTTTTGCTTCGATGAACGGTTCCGGACTTTCGGCCACCGCCACCGGCGCACCGGAGACTTTGGCCAAAAGCCCTGCGGCCTGCCTCAAAACCGCTCGCACTTACCTTTTCCTACCACACCCGCCCTGCCCCATGAAGGTTTGTTTACGGGTTTTTTAAATGAGTTGGGCTGGTTAATTATTGAGACAAAGCGTATAATAAAGAAAATACTGTTTGAGAAATGCTTGAGGAATACTAAATATTGGCAGAAGTGATTAAGAAATCCTTTTTATTATAGATGGATCAAGGAGGGAATAGTTGGCTACCTATCTAATTGACTATGAAAATTCTGCAAGTTTCAAATTCTTTGATTTTGCCGATGACTATCGTATTGAAAATTGTCATCGTTTGACGGACTTTACCAGAGAGCGGTATCACAAAGAAGCCTGCCGGACATTCTGGGAAACGGTCAAAAGAAATGATCGGCAACAGCCATGTGTGTGCAATCAGGTGATATTGTTTTACAGTAAGAATTCACCTAAAACTAATTTGACTGAAATTAAAGAAAAATGTACTGATGCTTTTGAATATTTGCCTAATGGTATAAAAAACGGTTTGGACTTTCAGCTGACGACATACTTAGGGAGTCTTATCAATGGTGAAGACGGGTTGCCAACCGATTCACGATTTTACATTGTCAGCGGAGACAAGGGCTTTGGTTCAGCGATTCACTTCTGGGAAGAAAACAGTAATTTCAGTAATTTGATTTTTGCGCAACTTTCAAATAAGGCTGATTTTGGTAAAGCCTTTATAAGAGATGAACTCGAAAAGCTCAATATTTACAGTCTACTCTATCGTCCCAATTCAGAAGAAAATATAAAACAGGCAGCCGGGCGGCGACAAGGCGCATTATTAAAAGTGGAAGAAATATTGTCGATGTTTTTTCGTGAACCGAATAAGCGAAGGTTACACAATGGGGTTCAGCATATCATCGGAGGTGAAGAGCTGAGTAAAAATGTATATTATCTGATCCGCCCTTTATTTGACAAATACAAAATCCTGGAAAAGAAGCTGCAGGAGTGAGTAATTAGATTAGTCAATATTTCCGGTGTCAGTCACCACTATACTAAGGACCACTTAACTTAAATCAAAACGCGAAGGAGTAAAAATGGCAAAAGAATATAAATTTCAAAAGCTACTTAATTATTTACAAGAATGCGATGAAGATACAATTGAATTGACTTTTGGAGAAATTGAAAAAATTTTAGATTTTGAATTAGCAAAATCAGCATATAAATATGAATCCTATTGGCAAAGCACCCCTACGCATACGATTACAAAATCATGGGAGAATGCCGGCTATGAGATTGGTAAGTTGTCACTTTTTGAAAAGAAATTGATGCTTAAAAGAAGTACAAAAGATCAGTCTCTGATTTCAAGTTTCAATCCACAGAAAAAAGGTACATCTATAAATGGGACTAAAGTGCTTTCCAATCAAGATGTGAATCAAATTATTGCTGGTTTCAATAATTATTCTGAAGTTTTAACAAAGGATCCACACGCCAGATATTTATCCTGGGAACACTGTTATAAGTCATTTTTATATTTTAAAGGAAAAGAAATTGATGAATACGCAATTGACTATCTTGCTTTACATTTGGGATTTTATTTGGCCAGCTGGGGAATGTATCGTGGATCTTCGTTTCTTCTCCAAAAGGACTATAAAGTCCATGGAGAAGCTGTTGCAGAGATTTATCGATCAGAATATGAACCTTTGTGGGCAATTGAATGTCAGGCATATCATCAAAAGGAAAATCAGATTTTATTAAAAATTCTATATCAAAATTTATCAAAAATCTATATTAAACAGCGAAACGATATTGATGGTCGGCAGGATGTCTCGAATACGTTGATTACTAAAATTTTAATGGGAACCATAGGATGTGTTCCGGCATATGATCGTTATTTTAGAAATGGAATTAAGAAGTTTAAAGTGGCTTCTTTAGATTTCAGTATAGACTCGATTATGGAACTTGTTTTATTCTATGAAAATAATCGTGAAGTACTTGAAAATTGCAGTAAAGAGATCGCAAGTAAAGATCTGGTTTATCCGCAGATGAAAATATTAGATATGTGTTTTTGGCAGGTTGGTTATGATTTAGAAAATTTACAGGTGTGATTCGTTATCTAAGTCCAGTGCCTGGTATTATTTAACATAGTAGCAAACAAGGAGGTTTATTATGCAATTCGAAATGATACGAAATGATATTACTAATATGTCCGTGGATGCAATTGTATTGCCGGCAAATTTACGATTAAAAGAAGGCAGTGGGACGTCGAAAGCTATTTATGAAAGAGCGGGAAGAAAAGAATTAGAAAAAGCATGCAAAGCGGCTTTAAAAAAGTATGGGAAAATCTATATTGGTGGATCTGTTCCAACTTTGGCATTTAATCTTAACTCAGATTTTATTATCCATGCTGTTGTACCAAAATGGATCGATGGCCAACATACAAAAAATGAATAGTTCCGATCGCTTTGGCAACAAATAGATATAACCATAAGGAGTATCTTTCCAATGGAAGAGACAAAAATTAAATTATTAAGAACGCTGGATATTTTAAAGGGAACCGATGAAGAGCATCCGCTGACCGCCAATCAAATCTGCGGGAAATTGGAGCTGGAAGGTTTTGAGGCAGAACGTAAATCGATCAGCCGAAATATCAACGCCTTAATTGAATATTATGATCAGTACAGTGATGAGAATTATGAAATCATGGGCTCAAAAGACAGCCGTAAGGGTTATTTCATGAACAGCCGCAATTTTGAGGACTGGGAGCTAAAAGTCCTGATCGATGCGGTCTGGCAGGCCCGCTTTTTAACGGAAGAAAGATCAAAATCTTTATCGCAGCGTTTAAGGATGATGGCCAGTTGTGAAAGTCGTAAAGTTTTACAGAATGTAACGCCGGTTAAATCGCATGCGAAAACCAGCAAGCACAAAGTTGCTGAACATATTGATAAACTGCTCCGGGCCATTAAAGAGGGCCGCAAGGTGGTCTTTGAATATGAATCCACTGATACCAATATGAAACGGCATAGCCGTTTTGACGGAAAAGAATATCTGATTAACCCCTACGCCCTAAAATGGAATGGAGACCGCTATTATTTGGTCTGCAATTATGACAAGTATGACGATCTGTCTTTTTACCGGCTGGATCGGATCGCCAACCTTCAGATCACTGACATGCCAGTCAAGCCGGCAAAAGAAGTTGTCGGCGACAATCCCTCGATGAAGATTGAAGCATTTGTTTCCAAGAGCCTCTACAGTTACGGCGGCGAGAGCATCCGCCTTGTTTTATGTATTAAGCCTTTTATGGTTGACGAACTGGTCGATTACTTTGGCGAAGATCTTAAATTTAGAGAGAACGGTTTGGAAGATGAGTTTGAAGTTCATGTCAGCGTCAATAATGCTGATGGTCTGTATTACTGGCTATTGCAGCATGGCGAAAATGTGAAAGTTGTTTCCCCTGAGCCGGTGCGGGATGAATTGCTCAGACGGATTGATAAAATCAGAAGCCTATATTAAGAAATGAACGTTTATAACAAATAGCAGTGATTAAAATGTTTACCTGTCCCAAATTTGTCCTGGTCATCAGTGTATGATAGAAAAAAAGGGAAGAGGTAAGAAAAATGAAAACTGCAAAATTGGTAATTGGTATTATTTCGATGGTTCTATCGGTCTTTGTTTTGTTCCAGTCCTGTGCGGCCGGCATGTACAACGCCCTGTCTTCAAATGGACAGGCCAGTGGAACAGGCGGTGTGTTTGTGGCCATCTGTCTGATGATTGCCGGAATTGTTGGCGTGGCGACCCGGAATTCTGTCAAAAAAGGCGGAGCCCTGGCGGCCGCCGGTTTCTGTCTGGCGGGCGCTCTGGTTGGGGGCGTCCTGGCCGGTGATTATTCGGATCTCTATATCTGGTCATTTATCGCCTGGGCCTTTGGTGCTGTTTATCTGGTCGACGGATTTTACAGTGAGCCGGGTAAGCTGAATCTGAAAGCCTGGATGCTGGTGCTGGCTCTGATCATTCTGCCGCCAGTGGGTATTATACTGCTTTGGATTGACAGGCCTTTCAAACTGTCTTCGAGTATTATTACAACGGTCATTGGGTCAGTCGCGATTCTGGTCATGGCAACAAATTTTATTGGAACGGACAGCGGATCGGTTACTAGCGATGAGGTCGCGACCCAGACATCCCAGACTACTCAGGTGAGTAGTGAAAGCGCTGCAAACAGCAGTGAAACGCAAGTGGCAAAAACTTATGGCCTGAATGAAACCTGGACGGTGGATGGGGCTTTGTCTCTGACCTTTACAGCGGCAGCCGTAACGGATGATCGCAACCAGTTTGATGACAGCAATCCGGCCCAGGTCGTTATTCTAACCTATGATTATGAAAATCTGGGGATCGACAATGAATATATGGATCTTTATATCTCATCCAGCGATTTTAAAGTGATTGATAGCGCCGGCGTTATGGCAAGCACTTATCCGGCAACAACAGACTATCCCCAGGAAACACCGGTCGGGGCCAAATGTATCGGTGCTCAGGAAGCTTATGGCCTGACGAATCCGGGTGGTGTAATTACTGTCCAGGTTGAAATTTACGGTAACGGTTTGGAAAAACATGAAGCGGTGTTTGAACTGCCGGTGGGATAATAGCCGCACACGCATCATATCATTGGTTGAAACAGGATTTCTTAGCAAAATAGTACAGTGTATTTACAATGCACGACTTATGAGCTATAATTTAAGTGTAAGGAGGTGCTGATTATGGCTACATCAAATGTTACAATCCGGATGGATTCTGAGTTAAAAAAACAGGCTGAGGAATTGTTTGCAGATCTGGGTTTAAATATGACGACAGCAATGATCGCTTTTACTAAACAGGCAGTAAGAGAGCAGCGGATTCCCTTTACACTTAAACGAAATATCCCTAATATAGAGACACTTGAGGCGATAGTAGAGGCTCAAAAAATTGCAACCGGTGAAATTGAGGCAAAGGAATATACCGATGTTGATGAGATGTTTGAGGATATCTTAAATGAAGTTTAGTATTAAGTCGACATCAAAATTTAAAAAAGACCTGAAGCGTGTCAATAAGCGCGGCTATAACCTTGAGTTATTAAAAGCAGTCGTTAGTTTATTGCAGCGCGGCGAAGAATTGCCGCCGGAGCATAAAGACCATCCCTTAAAAGGTGATTATCTAGGGTGTCGAGAGTGTCATGTTACACCAGACTGGTTGCTGGTCTACAAGTAGGTTGAAGAAACGCTGGTTTTGGTTTTATCTCGAACAGGTATACATAGTGATTTGTTTTGATGTCTGATTTGACAAGCGGGTGGTAAGCTCTTTTGAGCCTGCCACCTCTTTTGGTTGTCAAATTTATTGCTTTTTCAGTGAAGAGTCCGGAAGAAGAGAACGCCCGATTTTGGGATTTAAAAAGATAGGTTCAAATTACTGGCTTGTTAAAAAGAGTTTCTTCCGGATGCTATCGATTGATTCGTATAAATCAATGACCTGGCCGGCTTCCATTTGATCAATGGCTCGATCAAGTTTTTTAAACAGATTTTTTTCCTGATCACTTAGTTCAAGTTCTTTGGGTGTCTGTGACAAATAAATCAACTCCTTTTAAAAATATAATCTTATGATAACCGCATTTCCGGCAAGTTTCAATGACAAGATGGACTGCTATTGCTTTTAGGCTTTGACTTCCATTATTTACTTTCGTGCTAATTTAAGTTACAATATTAGCACGAAAGGAATTGTAAAGATGAAGCGATATGAAAAGTTAGATAAACTAATTGAAGAGCATGAAGGAATTATTAAAACAGCTCAAATTGTTGCGGCGGGTATTTCAAAAGCTCTTCTCTATGATTATGTAAAAGAAAAGAGACTATCGCAGGTGGCCCATGGCATCTATGCCGCGGCGGAGGTCTGGATCGATTCGATGTTTTTGATCCATCTGCGCAGTGAACAGGCAATTTTTTCGCATGAAACGGCTTTGTTTCTTCACGATTTGACAGATCGCGAACCGTCACCCTACTCAATTACAGTGAAGACAGGTTATAATCCTTTTCGGCTCAAAGAAGATGGCCTAAAAGTCTATACTGTTAAAAAGGAACTTCACCCGGTCGGATGTATCACGGCAGCAACGTCTTTTGGTCATCAAGTTCCGGTCTATGATATGGAAAGAACGATTTGCGATCTGATTCGCAGTCGCAGGGATATTGAAATCCAAACCTTCCAGACGGCCATGAAACTCTATAGCCGGCGCCAGGATAAGAATCTGCGGACCCTCATGCAGTATGCCTCACTGTTTCGGGTCGAAAAAATCCTCAGACAATATCTGGAGGTGCTCTTATGATTAAGACGTCTAAACAA
This sequence comes from Eubacteriaceae bacterium, assembly GCA_030156895.1. Taxonomy (GTDB): domain Bacteria; phylum Bacillota; class Clostridia; order Eubacteriales; family Eubacteriaceae; genus Acetobacterium. Next base: position 22,985 of record JASGLP010000004.1, read on the forward strand.
TTGAAAGACCTGATCCGTAATCTGTCAAAGAAAAAATCAGCAGATGCTCAGCTTCTGATGCGACATTATATGATGGAACGCTTCCTGGAGAGAATTTCTCTTTCTCAGTACAAGGATCAATTTATTTTAAAAGGCGGCATTCTGGTAACGGCGATGATTGGTTTAAATGCCCGTTCAACCATGGATCTGGATGCCACAATAAAAGGTCTTGATGTGACGATTGATGAGGTCGAGCAGATCATTTCCATGATTGCTGCGGTTCCCTTGGATGATGGGGTAACGTTTCTTATAAAAAGCATTGGCGAAATAATGGATGAAGCGGATTATCCGGGAATACGGGTGTCTATGGAAACTCGCTTTGATGGCGTGGTCACACCGTTTAAGATTGATATTTCTACTGGTGATATTATTACTCCAAAAGCAGTGCGTTATCAATTACACTTGATGTTGGAAGCGCGATCGGTAGATATTTGGGCCTATAACCTTGAGACAATTTTTGCCGAAAAGCTGGAAACAATAATTTCTCGCAATACAACCAATACCCGGATGCGAGATTTTTATGATATTTACAGCCTGCTCCAATTGTACGGTGAAAATCTGAATGTTGAAATTTTAAAAAACGCCTTGCTGGCAACGGCAAAAAAGCGCGGTTCAGACTATCATTTAAAAGATGTTTATGAAATTCTTGATGAAGTGAAAAATAGTCAAGTGATGGTAAAGCTTTGGCAGGCTTATCAGAAAAAGTTTTCCTATGCCGCCGATATTAGCTGGGAAAATGTTATGAAAGCGGTTCGATACTGTATGCAAATGATAAATATCGGTTAGATAGAATCCCAGGGTCTTTATCGTGAAAAAGTGGTCTAAACAGCTTATTTTGAAAAATAGTCGTTGGTAGTAAAAATTTTATAGTTAAATTTAGTTTATGATTTGAGATAAGCAGGCGGAAAAATAAAATCACTGTACCAGTTTGATGACAGCAACCCGGCCCAGGTCGTTATTCTAACCTATGATTATGAAAATCTGGGGATCGAAAATGAATATATGGATCTTTATATCTCATCCAGCGATTTTAAAGTGATTGACAGTGCCGGGGTTATGGCAAGCACTTATTCGGTAACAACGGAGTATCCCCAGGAAACACCGGTTGGCGCCAAATGTATCGGTACTCAGCAAGCTTATGGCCTGATTAATCCGGGTGGTGTGATTACTGTTCAGGTTGAAATTTATGGTAACGGCCTGGAAAAACATGAAGCGGTGTTTGAACTGCCGGTGGGATAAAGTTGGATGGCTGGTAGCTGGATTTAATCCACTAATTAGTTTAAAGGGTCATATGTAATGGCCCTTTTTAGCTTACAGTTGCAAGCAATGGAAACTAGCATTGTTTTCTGTTTACAATCGTGCTTTAATAATCTATAATTAAAGCACGATTGTAAATGATGGGAAAGTGGGGTGCTTTAGTGGATGAGACAGTTCAGTTGATCAGAGATATTGCCAAAAATTCTGATGGAATTATTATGACTAAGCAGATTGAAGAAGCTGGTATTAGCCGCACACGCATCATTTCATTGGTTAAAACGGGATTTCTTCACAAAGAAGCCAAGGGCATTTATTCACTGGAGGATATACTGGTAGATGAATACAAATTAATCCAGATTCGGAGCGAGAAGAGTATCTTTTCTTATGGGACAGCCCTGTATTTGCAGGACATGTCCGATCGGGTGCCTCATACAATTGATATGACAGTTCCCCAAGGTTATAATGTGTCACGAATAAAAAAAGATTATCCGGAAATTCGTTTTCATTATGTTAAAAAAGAATTGTGGGAGATTGGAATTATATTAATTACTTCACCAAAAGTAAGGGTATATGACAAAGAACGCTGCATTTGTGATTTGATTCGAGATAAAAAAGCGATGGATATGCAGCTTTATATCCAGGCTATCCAGGAATATTTTAAATCAGAAAAAAATACCAGAAAATTACTGAAGTATGGAAAAAAGTTTGGCATTGAAGAGAAAATTCGAACTTACATGGAAGTCTTAAGTTAGGAGCGTACTTATGAAAACACCAGAGCAGTTAATCGGAAGCAGACATCTAACTGCTTGGAAAGAAGAAATGAAGCAAATAACTTCAATAGAAGAAATAAATAATTTGAAAAATAAGTCTGATATGCTATTGCTGTATTTTTCTGGGGAAATGTGTAGCGTTTGCCAGGATTTAAAACCCAAGATTGAAGTAATGATAGACAACTATCCGGGTATTTTAACTGCGCAGGTAGATATCCAAAAGAATTCGGCGCTGGCAGCCAGCTATCAGGTTTTTACAGTCCCGGTTGCAATACTGTTTGTAAAAGGCCAGGAGACCATTCGTGAAGCGGGTGTTTTTAGTTTGATTCAGCTTGAAGAAAAAATTGCGCGATATGATGCCTTGTTGCATGACTAATTGAAATAATTGACAAAGACACTGTATGGCCATTATAGGGGGGATGCAGTGTCTTTTATATGAATTTTATGATGAAAGGTTGCTTTCATTGTTAGGTGAATATGGACGCCAACTATGTTAAAATATACTAATATCTACTATTATATGCTGGAAAGGAAAGATAATGAAATTGATGCATCTCTCAGATCTCCATATCGGGAAAAGGGTTCACGAATTTTCGATGCTTGAAGATCAGAAATATATATTAAACGAAATACTTAAAATAGTCCAAAATGAAAAAGTTGAAGGGGTAATCATTGCCGGTGATGTTTATGATAAAGCAGTTCCTTCAGCAGAGGCGGTGGACTTGTTTGATGATTTTCTGACCGATCTGGCGAAGATGACGGTTCCAGTTTTAATGATCAGCGGCAATCATGACAGCCCGGAACGTTTAGATTTTGGCAGTCGGATCATGGCTAATCATCAGGTTTATATAGCCGGACAGTTTAACGGAAAAATTTCAAAAGTAAATTTTGATGATGAATATGGGAGAATCAGCGTCTTTTTGATGCCATTTTTAAAGCCAGTCGTGGTTAACCGCAAACTGTCTTTAGATACTAAAAGTTACGACGAGTGCGTCAGAGAGGCACTAAAAACAGCTGAAGTTAATTCAGAAGAAAGAAACATCCTAGTGGCTCATCAGTTTGTCACTGCCGGGGGAAGCGATCCAGAACGATCTGATTCGGAAGTAAAGTCGCTGGGTGGGTCAGACAATGTGGATGCATCAGCTTTTGAAGCATTTGATTACGTGGCTCTGGGGCATATTCACCGCCCCCAGAAAATGGGGCGAGAAAGTGTCCGCTATAGCGGCTCGCCATTAAAGTATTCATTTTCGGAGGCGAGCCATCACAAGTCGGTTACGATTATTGATTTAAAGGAAAAAGGTGATTTAAAGTTATCACAGATCGATTTAATTCCGCGTCGCGATTTGAAAGAAATTCGTACATCTTTGCTGGAATTAAAAGCCGGAAAGACCCTTAATGGTGCTTCTGCAGATTGCTACGTCCATGTTATTCTGACGGATGAAGAAGAAATTATTGATGCCATTGGCAAGGTGAGAGATATTTATCCCAACGTGATGATCTTAGATTTTGATAATCAGCGAAATCGAGAAAGTGAACATTCTGGCCGACTGACTGGGGAGGATATCAAGCAGAAATCGCCCTTACAACTTTTTTCAGACTTTTACCTCAGTCAAAATAATATTGAGATGACTCCTGATCAGAAAAATATATTTGCTGAAATCGCCGAAAAGCAGGAGGAAAGGACACAATGAAACCTCAAAAACTGATAATGAGTGGCTTTTGCCCCTATGCTGGAGAGGTCGAGATTGATTTTTCTTCTTTTAATGGCGCTGGACTTTTTCTGATTACGGGGGAAACTGGAGCCGGTAAGACGACGATTTTTGATGGAATCTCTTACGCATTATTTGGTGAAGCAAGTGGCGAAAATAGAGGGATTGATACCCTGCGAAGCGATTTTGCCAAGCCTGAAACGCAGACCTTTGTAAAACTGGTCTTCGAAGACAAGGGAAGCAGCTATGAAATTGAACGTAACCCCCGCTATTATCGTCCCAAAAAACGTGGCGACTCAGGGGAAATGACCTTGCAGAACGCCAACGCCAGCATATTGCTGCCGGGGAATGCGGTGATCACGGGCAGCAGAGAGGTAACGGATAAAGTGATTGAACTGTTGGGAATCAATCATCAGCAGTTTAAGCAGATTGCCATGATAGCCCAAGGCGAGTTCCTGAAACTTCTGTTTGCCGGCAGCGAAGATCGTGGCAAGATTTTTAGAAAGGTTTTTGGGACACAAGTTTTTGAAAAGATTCAAAAGGATCTGAAAAATAAGGTGATTAGCTTAAAAAAAGAGCTGGATGATATTGATAAAGGGATTTTGCAGTATTTTGATGGCATTATTGTTGACGGTGACCAGGAGAGTGACTATTTTTTTCTAAAAGACAGCGTTCACAGACTGCCGGAAATGATTAATATGCTCGAGGAAGAATTAAAAAAATACAGCAGCGAAAAAAAAGCGAAATCAGATCAGATTAAAAATCTACAGGACAGACTGAATGAGGTGTCCCTGAAAATCGGAAGTGGACAACAATTGAATACTTTATTTGAAGAATTGGAAGCTGAGAAAAAGAAGTCTACGTTTCTTGCTGCTGATGCTGGCCGGATAGAAATTTTTAAAAAGGAGCTGGAGACGGGTAAGCAGGCTCTTTATTACGTCAAGCCGAAATATGATGAGAAAGTCAGACTGGAAAAAGAAAAGCATCATCTGGAGGAAGCACTTAAAAAAAATCTTCAGACCATTGACTCTGGTGCGGTCGTTAAAGTGGAAAGGAAGCTTGAATTGACAAAGCGTCAGGCAGAAGAAGCCCAACGAGAAGCTTTGGCAACGGAAATCAAAAATCTTGAAGCCACTTTACCGGAATATGAAAAATTAGAAAAGCGGCTGATAGATGATAAAAAATTTCAACATGAAAAAGAAAGCCTGGAAGAAAAGCTGCTTAAAATTAGCCATGAACAAAATCGGCAGAAGGCCAAGAAGCTGGACATTGAAGAAAAACTGCAGGCCTTAAAAAATGTCCAAACAGATCAGCTGAAACTTGAGCAGAAGTGGGAGACCCTATCAAATGAAAAGCATGAGCTGAGCGCTTTATATAAAGCGGTTAAAAGCAGTCTTGAGCTGGCCAAAGATTTGCATTTGCGACAGGAGGATTGTCGAAAAAAAGAGACCGACTATCAAATTGTCAAGGATGATTATGATCGCCAGGAAAGTCTGTTTTATCGGGAACAGGCGGGTATTTTGGCAGAAAGTTTAAGTGCTGATAAGCCGTGTCCGGTTTGCGGATCGCGCAGCCATCCGGATAAAGCCAGAAAGTCGACAGATGCGCCATCCCAGGACATGCTTGAGCGAAAGAAAAAAGAAGTGGAAACATTGCGGTTAGGCTGGCAAAAATCCAGCGAAGACTGCAAAGCCCTGTCAACGCAATACGAAACACGCTTGGAACAGCTTAAGATTGATGCTGACAGGTTGGCCTTTATCGATCCGAAAAGCTTGACAGATCTTCTAAAAGCGGTGCAGGATCGGGGAACAGAGCGAGCCGAAAACATTAAAAAAATTGAAGCTGACTTGGCGATTACTAAACAGCTTTGTATCGAAAAAGAAATACAGGAAAAAGATTTAATGCTGCTAGAAAATAAAATTAATTCGAGCGATGAAGCGCTATTGAAAATGCGCGATGATCGTTCGCAGATTGAGGTGGGGCTTGCGGCTTTACAGGCCGAAATCGTAAGTTTGAAAGATAAGCTGCAGTTTGCCGATAAAAAGCAGGCCGAAGAGGAGATGCAGGGAAAAAATGAAATTCTCAATGAGTTAAAAGCTCTGTTGCAAAGGGCCCAAAGGGAGTATCAGGAAGTTTGTGACCAGATTAATGAAGCAGTCACCTTAAAGCTTTCTAATCAGGAGCAACTTGAAAAAATCAGCCAGGAAGAAGAAAAGGCGAAAAAAGTTCTGATGCAAGCTCTTGAGCAATATAGATTTATAGATACAGAGGCTTATATAATGGCTCTTCTGTCGGATCAGGAAATAAAAAAACGCGAGGATGAAATCGAGAGCTTTATGCAGGCGGTGCAGGCAACAGAGACTAAAATAAGTCAGCTCGAAAAACAGATCAATGGCCGTGGCAAAGAGGACATTTCAGCACTGGAAAATGATAAAAAAGAACTGGTGAACAGGTCAAATAGTTTACAGCTTGAGCAGGAAAATATTGAGCATGGCATCAAAAATAACCAGGGAATTTTAAAATCGTTAAAAGGTAAAGGAAAACAAAGAGACCAGGTCGAAAAAATTTATCAGGATATCAAACCCCTTTCCGATACGGCCAATGGTGAGTTGAGCGGCAAACAGAAAGTTGCTTTTGAGCAGTATGTTCAGGGGGTCTATTTTGATATGGTTTTACAGGAAGCCAATAAACGCTTTGGGATCATGAGCGGTAACCGCTATAGTTTGGTCAGAAACGAAGGCGGCGTGGATAAAAGAAGTAAATCAGGACTGGAAATTGATGTCAAGGACCGCCATACCGCCAAAACCCGTAGTGTAAAATCCCTATCTGGGGGAGAATCTTTCAAGGCATCCCTATCATTGGCCTTGGGACTTTCCGATGTTGTTCAGAATTTTTCCGGCGGTGTCCAGGTGGATACCATGTTTATTGACGAAGGATTTGGAACATTAGACAGTGAATCACTGGAAACAGCGATGGACATACTGGCTGAACTGACAGAAGGAGACCGCCTGGTGGGAATTATTTCGCATCTGGAAGAACTAAAAAGCAGGATCGATAAAAAAATCATAATTAGCAGAGATCCTCAAGGCAGCAGCGCCCTGGTGCAGGCTTAGACTAATATGGTAAATTTTAAAATTGAAGTTTTCAATTAATTCTCAACTCGAAGGATTGCGTTTCAATAAGGAGGCATAGCATGTACGGATTAACTCGGAAAGTATTTAGACAGATCAGGCCACCGGGGAATGGTGATATTAAAGGTGATAGAGAGCGAATAATTGATGCCCTGGCTGATGAATTTGGACGCCCTGTTTTTTCAAACGAACTGCTCCAAAAAATATATCCACTTTGTCGGGATGCAAACTGGGAAATTACCCTAACCCTAATAAATGAATTCGGAAAATGGCGGATTATTGAACTGGGACCCGGCAATCAATGTCAGCGGCAGTTGGCTTTTGCCCTTGATTTGGGAAGCACATCGCTTGCTATGAGATTACTTGACCTGAATAGTGGAGAAATCCTGGGTGAAGACAGTCTTCTAAATAAGCAGATTCAGTTCGGAGATGATATTCTGACCCGCATTTTTCATGTTAAAAATCGAGCAGATCAGCTAAAAAAAATTCAGGCTGTTACCGTCGAAACGATCAATCTACTTATGACTAAACTTGCGGCAAACAATCAGATTAAGCCAGAAGATGTAACAATGACGACCATTGCTGGTAACACAACCATGATTCATTTTCTGATGGGGGTCGATCCCTGGCCGATTTTTGAGCATCCTTTTGCACCGGTTTTTAATGATACTGGCTATTTGACCGCTTCGGAAATGGGGCTTAAAAGTCGCGGCCTTGTTTACTGTTTACCATCGGTAGCCAACTATCTTGGGGGAGATACTCTAAGTGGCCTTTTAGTTGCAGGCTTACATCAAAAGGAAGAATTGGGATTATTTATCGATATTGGCACCAATGGTGAAATGGTTTTGGGAAATAAAGATTTTCTAGTGGCTGGAGCCGGGGCGGCTGGGCCAGCACTGGAAGGCGGAATCAGTCAGACCGGTATGAAGGCTACAGCAGGCGCTGTTGATTCAGTTTTAATAAAAAACGATCATTTGCGCTTTACGACAATAGCTGGCGGCAAAGCCTTGGGAATATGCGGATCAGGAATTGTTGATCTGATTGCTCAGATGCTTTTAAATGGTTGGATTGACTTTTCGGGTCGTTTCAACGCAAATGCCTCTGATCGTATAGTAAAGCGGGAAGGAGAACTTGGCGTCTGTTATGCCAGGGGCTCGGAGACTGGCAGTGGTAAAGACCTTTTATTTACCGAAACAGACCTGAAACAATTTATTGATACAAAGGCAGCAGCAGGAACTATGGTATCTTATCTGCTGGAACGCGTAGGTGTTGAGGCTGCTGACCTGGATCGGATTTATGTATCCGGTGCTTTTGGTACCTATATCAATCTGGAATCGGCAATTACCATTGGTTTGTATCCGGATCTGCCAAGGGAGCGTTTTGTTTTTCTTGGTAACAGCTCGCTTGAAGGTGCCACGCGGCTTATATATGATCAGCGTTTAATGGATGAATTGATTGATCTGCAAAAAAGGATAGAATATCTGGAGTTTGGTGCGGCAATTGATTTTCTGTCACGTATGTATGCAGCCCGCTTCCTGCCGCACACAAATTTAAATGATTATCCTTCGGTTAAAGCAAATCTGATTAAAAGAGGAATTTTAGCAGCCCGTTAAGAAATGTCCTGCAGAGCTTGAATACGTGATTTGCTGGATAACAATAAGCTAGCTTTGCTTCGCCTTATACTATTTGTAGAGAGGCATAAGTGATGCATATAGGTGAATGCGTTTGCACTGTTTCCATATTAATAGCGCTAATAGATGAAATATTGCTTTATATGCAAATTTTTCTTGACATTAGAAAAAAAATTCTGATACAATAAAGGCAATTAATGGTAGTGAAGTCACAGAGACCGCAGCGAAAGTTTGTGGTCTCTGTTTTTTTTTGACTTAAGACCAAAAAATATATTCTAAGGAGTTTTATATGAACAAAGAAGCAAATCATTATTTGGGGGAAGCACCCATCGGGAAGCTGATGATGAAATTTTCGATTCCCTGTATTGTGTCATTATTGGTATCGGCACTTTATAATATTGTCGATCAGATTTTTATCGGTCATGGCGTAGGTTATCTGGGCAATGGGGCGACCAATGTGGTTTTTCCCATAACGATTATAGCCCTGGCGATTGCGCTCCTGATCGGTGATGGGGGAGCGGCCTTTTTAAGTATTTGTCAGGGTAAAAATGACCGGGAATCGGCGCATAAAAGTGTGGGTAATGCACTGGTGCTTTTTATTGGCAGTGGGATTTTACTGACGATTTTATTTGTCGTTTTTAAGAATCAGATTTTATGGGGCTTCGGTGCAACTGAAAATAATATTGCCTATGCCATGGAATATTTTGATTACCTGGTGATTGGTATCCCTTTCTCCATGTTTGGTAATGGCCTGAATTCACTGATTCGTGCTGATGGCAGTCCACAGTTTGCCATGCTATCAATTTTTAGTGGCTGTATAATCAATGTGATTCTCGACCCAATTGCCATTTTTGGTTTAGGGATGGGGATGAAAGGGGCAGCGCTGGCAACCATCGCCGGCCAGATCATTTCGGCTCTAATCGGAGCATCCTATCTGTTTCGGACAAGATCATTTAAATTTAAAAAAGAGAGTTTTGTGCCAGATGCGGCTATATTAAAACAGATCCTACCTTTGGGCATCAGCAGTTTTCTGACCCAGATGTCGATTGTAATAGTGATGGGTGTCATGAATAATATCATTGTCCAGTATGGTGCGCTTTCTCGTTTTGGTGCAGATATCCCTCTTACAGTAATTGGGATTGTCATGAAAGTATTTCAAATCGTCATTGCTTTTGTTGTGGGTGTTGCCGCCGGTTCGCAGCCTATTGTCGGTTATAATTATGGCGCCGGAAACAATGATCGGGTCATTAAGATCTATAAAACGATGATGTTGGCTGAGATCGCAATCGGATTGGTGGCAATGATTCTGTTTGAATTTTTCCCGCTTCAGATTATTGCAGCCTTTGGCAGCGAAAGTGCGCTCTATAATGAATTTGCCGTAATGGCCTTTCGAATCTATCTTTCCACAATTGTTATATGTTGTATTCAAAAATCAACCAGTATTTTTCTTCAGTCTTTGGGAAAACCCTTCATGTCAACAGGGCTTTCATTGCTGCGTGACTTTATCTTAAGTGTTCCCCTGATTATTATTCTGCCGCGGTTTTTCGGTCTGGAAGGGGTGCTTTATTCAGCGCCAATTGCCGATGTTTTATCGATGGTGGGCGTTGTAATTATGATGTTGATTGTTATAAAAGAATTGCGGGCGCAACCGATGAAGCTGCAGACACAGGAGCGCTAAGTTTTTAATGTAAATTAAATGTGGTCAGAATAAAAATGTCCAGGATTATAGTTCTTTAAAAATAGAAAAAAAGTTTCCATGATTTCTTCATGTTAACTGGCTTTTACAGAGTGGTCTTTAAATCAGCGTTTCTCCATAAGTAATGATAATCTTAATTTAAGTACTTCGTGATTGATAATACTTGTTAAATAAGCAAAGTTCGGTTATAATTTAGAAAGCATAAATGGCTGTATCTTCTTTTTGCAGATACAGCTTTTTAATTTGAAATTTTTTAAAGAAAGTGAAGAAAAGTGATAAATAATCAATTCAATCAATATCAGCTCAGCGAGTCAATTCTTAAAGCAATTGAGAAACTGGGCTATCAAGAAGCAACCCCAGTGCAACAGGCGGTGATTCCGACGGCGCTGGAAAAAAAAGATATCTTGTGTCAGGCTCAAACTGGGAGTGGGAAAACGGCAGCCTTTGCAATTCCCATTTGCCAACAACTGGATTGGGAGGAAAACAGTCCCCAGGTGCTGGTGCTGACCCCAACCAGAGAGCTGGCCTTGCAGGTGCATGAGGATATTTTTAATATTGGCAGATTTAAAAGAGTGAAAGTATCTGCTCTTTACGGAAAATCGCCGATTAAACGGCAGGAGCGGGAGCTGAAACAGAAAACCCATGTGGTGGTGGGAACACCTGGTCGGGTTATGGATCATATCGATCGGGGAAATCTAAAAACAGATCAGATTAAATGGCTGATTTTGGACGAAGCGGATGAGATGTTGAATATGGGCTTTATCGATCAAGTTGAGGAAATCATTGAGACTCTGCCTAAAGAGCGTGTGACCATGCTGTTTTCGGCAACGATGGAAGAGGCAGTAATTAGACTTTCTAAAAACTACATGAAAGATCCCCAACTGATTGAGATTAAATCTCAAGTCAGCAACCAGGCAACTATTAAGCAGATGATTTGTCGAGGAAGTCAAAAATTGGAGCTTCTCTCGGATCTATTAATTACTGAGAATCCTGAATCGGCTATTATTTTTTGCAATACCCGTGAAGTGGTCAATGCCATTTACAATGAGCTTGGAAAAAGTAATCAGGCTTTTGGAAAAATTCATGGGGGCATGGAGCAGGATGAGCGAACCCTGGTGATGAATCGTTTTAAAAAGGGTGAATTCCGTTATCTGATTGCAACCGATGTGGCAGCACGGGGGATTGATGTCCATGATATTGAATTAGTCATCAATTATGATGTACCCTGGGAAACTGAAACCTATGTTCACCGAATTGGCCGAACCGGCAGAAGGGGAACAAACGGAAAGGCTATTACCTTAGCTTCGAATAGGGATAGTAGACTAGTCGAAGAGATTATCCAATTCACTGGACAGGAAATGATCGAAAAAGATGCGCCAAAAGATGAAGAAGTGGCATTGCAGAAAGCTGCTTATCTGGAAAAATTAAACCGCAAACCTGAAGAAAAGCTGGACAAGGCCCACGCACTGACTAAGGAGATCACCAAACTCCATATTAATGCTGGTAAAAAGACTAAAATGCGACCAGTCGATATTGTCGGAACCCTTTGCTCATTGGAAGGGATGTCGGCTGACGATATTGGGGTGATTACGATTCTGGATGTTTCGACTTTTGTGGAGATTCTAAACAACAAGGGCGACCAGGTTTTAAAAGCGTTGCAGACAAAAGAAATCAAGGGTCGGCTCAGAAAAGTTTCACTGGCAGAAGATAAGCCGGTGGTGTCCAGGCGTCGGAAGAACAATTTCCGAAAAAGACCTTAACTTTTGTTTAACGATAGATATTTTACAACTGAGGAGTTTAGCATTATAATGCCTGTTTAGCCTGACCACCCAGCAAATCGATCATTTGGGAAAAATCGTGGATTTCTCTGTTTGTCAGTGGTGACAGCACTTGCTTTGCCCAACTAAGATGCAATTCTAAAACTTGCTGATAAATGATTTGACCTTCAGCGGTCAGGTAAAGCCGTTTGCTTCGTTTATCCGTCTCTAATTTTTTAACAAGCAGATAATTTTTTTGTTCCAGACTTTTAACACTTCTGGCCACAGCCGCTTTGTCGATAGCCAGATTGCCGGCAATTGTGTCCTGATTAACCCCTTCATTTTCGCCGATATTGATTAAAAAGATGCTTTCAGAAAAAGATAAATCAATTGCCGACATGGCTTTTGAAAGCGAGCTGATAAATGTTCGTGATAGAATCCCGATGTTTCTGATAATTGTTAGTTCCTCCATAGTCTATAAATGATTTAATAATCATTCTTCCTTTCATTGAAATTTGTTAATTACTTAGAAAAAAGTCTTCGAGAATTTGCGCATACTGATCTGGGGTTTCCAGGTTGGTAACATGACTGGCATCAACTCTGACATAGGTGCAGTCACTGATTAAAGAAATTGCGCGATCGGCCATTTCCTGAGACATAGCGCCATCTAGCGTGCCATCCTCTTTATAGGAAAAATTGGACTGAATTAAAAGGACTGGGCACTTGATAGTTGATAAAGCCTCGGCATGGTCAAAACCATTATTCCAACTACCGGTATAGAAAGCGTCGCCGAAGCTGGGATCATAATAATTGAGTCCCCTCAGTATTTCCTGGACGCTAGCAGGTACAAAAGCGATCTCAACCGCTTCACCGGGGTTGGCCTTCTTGTAGCTGTTAACGGCAAACCGAATCAGTTGCTGGGAAAAAGGACCAGTGCAGGTTTTGAAAAACTGCGTTGAGTTGGCAATCCAGTAATCAAGAAAATCACCCTGATAGCCTTCTTCAATGGCGCTGTGGCTGGTCGAAAAAGACTTATAGGCAATGGTCTCGCTGATTTGCGGATATTCTGAGGCAAACAAGGGGGGATCTTCAAGGACGATGGCCTTAACCAGATCAGGACGATTGGCAGCCAACCAGGCGGTTAAAAGGCCACCGGAGGAGTTTCCCACGACATAAGTCGGTTGACCAATGACCGTTTCAATAAAAGCTGCAAGATCACCGCCAATCTGATTGGCATCCATGGTGTAACCTTTCGGATAAGTGGTCTTGCCATGGCCGGGATAATCGACTGCATAGACGTGGAAATATTGCGATAATTCAGGTAAAACAAGACTGTAGCTATACCAATCCAGAAGTTGAGCATGCAGCAGTAAAAGCGGTGGGCCATTATCCGGGCCTTCGGCGTAATTAAAATTAACTGCACCAACTTGGGCGGTTTTCTCCACAATTCCTGCTTCTGCAAGGATTTCAACGGCAGGGTTCTGATACTGTTGAAAATAAATAATCAGGCCGCCAATGATGACAGTTATAATTATCAATAGAAGGCCAATACTTAACAAAATAATTTTTATTTTTGAATTGAAAATCGAATCCATAAACACTCCTTTTAAATAGTTGACTGAGTCAATTATAGTATGGATTTTATATTTGTCAAGCAAAAGCTAAGCTAAACAAGGATCAGGCGATCAGCATAATGTTTTTTTTTAAGAAGATTCATGTAATGACCGGGTGAGGTGTTGGAGAATTCATTGAAATCCTTATACATGTGTGACTGATCAAAGTAGCCGGCATCTTGCGCGATATTAATCAGACTGTTGTCATTTGTTTGACGGCTGTTTTGATTCAGCTCAAATAAGACATGTTGAAAGCGGATGATTTTGCTCAATATTTTGGGGGTGATTCCAAAAAAATCGGCAAATTTCGTATTGACAGATCGTTGACTGTAGCCTACTTCTTGTGCCAGTTCCCTGACTTTGACCTGGCCTTTGCTTTCAAGTATCCGTTTAAGCAGGTAGTCTTTTAGTTCATTTTGATTACAGGACAATTCAGTTCGTTTGAGGACGGATAGGTGGAAATTTAAAAAAATTGCGACCTGATCATTAAAATCATTACTGTTTACTATTGACTCTAAAAGCTCTCTTGCGTCGAAAATTTCCAGCAGGCTGATTTGTTGGCCGATAATTTCTTTGATACTGAGATCCTTATTCATCGTCCATTGCCCGGGCTGGAATCTGACCCCGAAATAAGTGCAGGGACGATCCAAAACAGTTTGAGGCTGTAAGACCGTACCACAGATTTCAGCCAGTGGCTTTTGTTGATCACAGGTAAAAAGAATATCGATACAGCCGTCAGGAACGGCAATAATTTTCTGTCCCGTGTGGGCATTTTTAGTAAAAGAATAAAAATGGGAAATACCCAATTGATTAATGACCAATTTTAGATATTTTTCTGTGGATAAAACAAAATAGGGCTGCAGCATTGAATGCATGATAAACACCTCAGGGTTAAAATTAAAAAAGCAGGCCGAGAGAAAAATAAGATTAGGCCTCTCTGCCTGCTTTGAATCTATTATATAGTAAATAAGACAAATTGCAAGAAATTTTCGCGTCAGGCATCATTTCCGATTTTTACAAGAAAGACAGTAGGTTGGCATTTATAATGAAGTCAAATGAAAAATGCAAGCGGCAAAGGTGCCATTACAAGTAATCGGTAATAGCGTCTTTGCCTATTTTTATGTCTGGCGCGGGAATCCTAATGGGTCAGACAATGGATTGCAAAGCAAAAGGAGAATAACATGAATGCTCAAATCGATTTTTTATATTTAAATGAAGAGGATATGATCAAGGCCGGCGTCAAAGATATGGCTGGCTGCGTTGAAGCCATGGATGAGATGTTTCGTTTGCTTAAAATGGGAGATTATCGGATGGGTGGTGCCAATGGTAATTCCCACGGAGTGATGATGACTTTTCCACTGGAATCCCCCTTTCCTAATATGCCGCTTGATGGACCGGATCGCCGCTTTATGGCTATGCCGGCCTATCTGGGCGGAGATTTTGATATGGTAGGTATGAAATGGTATGGCTCCAATACTGAAAACAAACAAAAAGGATTACCGCGTTCAATTTTAATGCTGACCCTTAACGACAAGGATACCGGTGCCCCCCTGGCTTACATGTCGGCCAATATCTTAAGTGCTTATCGAACCGGTGCGGTACCTGGTGTCGGGGTTAAATACTTCGCCAAAGAGGCTGCCAAAGTGATTGGTATTATCGGCCCCGGCGTGATGAGTAAAACAGCACTGGCTGCCAGCATTGCAGTTCGACCGGGAATTGATACTGTCAAGATTAAGGGACGCAGTCAAAAATCACTGGATGATTTTGTAAAATATATCGAAAGAGAACTACCAGGAATAAAAAAAGTGGAAATTGTAGAAGATATTGAGTCGGCGGTTAGAGGTTCAGATGTCGTCGTTATTGCAACTTCAACCGAAACAGGCGATCCCAGTCTTTACCCCTATATAAAAGAAGAATGGATTGAGCCGGGAACGGTCATTTGCTGTCCGGCTTCAGCCCGTTTTGATGAAGACTTTATCATAAATAGAGCGCATAATGTGGCTGATAATATTGAACTCTATGAAGCCTGGGCTGATGAAATGCCATATCCGGCCTATCATACAATTCCAATTCCGGCAGTACACTGTATGGATTTGATTGCCGATGGCAAACTTTCACAAGAAGGCATCGATGATTTAGGGGATATTATGGTCGGCAAAAAACCATGTCATAAAAAGGAAGATGAAATTGTTATTTTTTCGGTTGGGGGGATGCCCATTGAAGATGTGGCATGGGGAACGATTGTTTACCGCAATGCGCTAAAAGCAAACATCGGCCTAAAAATTAATCTTTGGAATGAACCCCATCTGGCGTAAAAAAAGCCCCGAGATGGGGCTTTTTAAGTTCTAGCGGATGGTGTGAGTGGACATGACTTCAGCAAAAAGGGCAATTCCACCGACAATCAGGTAGATCCCAGCGACGAAGCCAAAGCCTAGCAGAGCGGTAATGGGAGCAAAAATCAGGAAAAATGATAACAGAATATTGATTACACCGGAAGCAATCAGCCAGCCGCTGCCTTCGGCGCCGGTTTTCTTGATGGTAATTCCGGCAGTTAACTGGTTAATTCCGGCTGACATAGCCAGGAAAGCCAGCATAAATGCAAAAGTGCCAGCAGTCTGCAAGGTGTCTGACATCACTAAAAGAATCCCCAGGATAACCGCCATAATCCCTGTGACCAGGTTCCAGCCGTTTTTGACTGTACTACGGGCATAGGTTACGATGCTGAAGATCCCATAGGCCAGGATTCCAACTTCAAACAGCCAAAAAATGACCTCAGCGGCGAACATGGGTTTAATAAACACAAGCAGGCCCATGATAATCATGAGAATGGATACAATAATACCAAAAATTTTCATAGATTTTAAAAATTCCATCGTATTCTCCTTTTTTAAAATGCTTATATTTCATTGTACATGATAATCTTTCTCTAGACAAGTAAAGAGGAGGATAAATTATGCTAATTATTGGGCCACATTTATCAATTACCGGAGCTTTTACAAAGGCTGGAAACTTCTCATGAAAGTGATCAGGCTTATGTTAAGGAGATTTCCTGGCTGCGAAGCCTTGATAAACTGTAAGAAACCGCAGCAGCCGACGAAATCCAAATGGTCGGTGCGGGGTTTGTCTACGCACTGGAAGGAATCCACTTGAAATTTTTTGTCTTTTTAGATGTTTTAGGATTGACAAATCAGTCAATGGATGTATAATTAATATGTGAATAAGTGTTCACGTATTTGCGAATGGAGGGTGTCATGGCTAAAGAAGAACGTGTGAGTCAGAATGATGATCTTTTATTTACAGTGGCTGAATTTTTCAAGGTGCTGGGTGATTCGACCAGGATCAAAATTGTATCCATGTTATTTGAACAGGGTGAACTATGTGTTAGTGATATTGTTGATCAGGTTCAGGTTTCCAGAACTGCCGTATCACATCAGTTGCGGGTTTTAAAAGATAACCGGATTGTGTCTTTTAGAAAAGAAGGACAAATGAAGTATTATCGACTGGATGATCATCATATTGAAGAAATTGTCCGGTTGAGTATTGTTCATTTAGAGCATCAGTAATAGAAAAGAGGTGGAGTCATGAAATTATACTTGGAAGGTTTGACCTGTGCCAACTGCGCAGGTAAAATTGAACGATTGGTGGCAAAAATGCCCAATGTCAATGATGCCAGTTTTTCGATGGCGACAGGGACTTTAAATATTGAAGAGGATATAGATTTTTCTGAGGAGACGACCTTTGAAGCGGTGGTTAAACTGGTTAAATCATTAGAACCCCATGTCGTGGTCAGAAAAACCAAAGGGCATAAGATCGATAAAACAGCATCTCATTGTCACGATGGCAGTTGTAATATTGTACATGGAGAAAAAGAAGGCGCACACGAAGGACAGCATCATGATCATGAAGCGCATCACCAGCATGGACATGAGCACGGGGGGATGGAAAAGCGTGAAAAAATTGAACTGCTGATTGCCATGATATTATTTGTTGGAGGTTTTTTTGCCAAGGCCTTGCTGCCATCTTCATTAGCACTTGTTTCCATGGGCATCTTTCTGGGGGCATATTTATTGGCCGGTTACCATGTCATCATTATGGCTTTAAAAAACATTGGCCATGGCCAGATCTTTGACGAAAACTTTTTGATGGCTATTGCGACGGTTGGCGCCCTTATCTTAGGGGAATGGCCGGAGGCAGCCGGGGTTATGATATTTTTTGGAGTTGGCGAATATTTTCAGGCTAAAGCGGTGGATAATGCCAGAAACGCTATTTCTGAAACAATTCATTTCAGTGCTGAAAATGCCCATCTGATTGATGGTGAAAACACACGAACCATCGAAGCCAGCAAAGTAAAGGCCGGCGACCAGATTTTAGTCAAGCCAGGGGAAAAAATTCCGGCTGATGGCCAGGTGGTCGAAGGCCTTTCCTATCTTGATACGTCACCATTAACTGGAGAATCATATCCGCGAAAGGCAGAGCTTGGAGATCCAGTCCTCAGTGGCATGATTAATGGTAATGAAGTTCTAAAAATAAAAGTCACAAAAGATTACGAAGATTCAACAGCTGTTAAAATTATGCATCTGATTGAAGAGGCCAGCGATAGAAAAGGGAAAACAGAAAAATTTATTACCAGGTTTTCCCGTTATTACACACCGACAGTCGTTATCTCAGCCCTAGTTTTGGCGATTTTACCACCCCTTTTAATAGAGGGTGCGAGTTTTGAAACATGGATTTATCAAAGTCTGATCTTTTTAGTTGTATCATGCCCCTGTGCGCTGGTTTTATCGATCCCGATTTCATATTTCGGCGGAATCGGACGTGCCTCCAAGGAAGGGATTCTAATCAAGGGCGGGAATTATCTTGATGTATTGTATCAGGCTGATACCTTTGTTTTTGATAAAACCGGAACTTTGACATATGGTGAATTTAGCGTTTTACAGATGCTGCTGGCGGATGACGTCTCTCAGGAAAGCTTCTTTCAGGCAGCAGCAGCGGGTGAGTTTTTCTCTAATCACCCAATTGCAGAGGCGGTGCGAAATTACACAAAAACACAGATTCAGGAATCGGCTCTGAGTGATTATAAAGAAATACCGGGAAAAGGAACCCAGGTAAAATTCAATAATCAATATATCCAAGTGGGAAATCAGGCCTTTTTTAATGAATCTGATATTAAAACACCTACTTGGGAGGGGCAGGGAACAGTCGTTTATGTTGCGATTGACAATCAGTATGCCGGGATGTTGATTTTGGGTGATCAGATTAAAGAAAACGCGGCAGATATGGTGAGGGGCCTTAAGAATCTGGGAATTAAAAATACCGTAATGCTGAGCGGTGATAACCAGAAAACCGCAGATCGGGTTGGACAGGTGCTAGGTCTTGATCAGGTTATAGGTGATTGCCTGCCCCAGGATAAGGTTTCTGAATTTGAGCAGATAAAAGAAAAAAGCCGAAAAACGGTTTATGTTGGTGATGGCATGAACGATGCGCCGGTTCTGGCCATATCCGATGCCGGTATCGCAATGGGTGGTTTAGGATCAGATGCGGCTATTGAAGCTGCTGATATCATTTTGATGAAAGACGATCCGTTGGATATTTTGAAATCTGTTGATATTGCAAAATATACCCGGAAAATTATGATTCAGAATATCGTCCTGGCACTGGGCATAAAATTTCTGGTGCTTGGCCTGACGGTCTTGGGATACGGTGAAATGTATATGGCTATCTTTGCCGATGTAGGCGCGGCAGTCATTACCATTCTAAATACCACTCGCATCCTCAAGTACAAAGGACGGGCGAGTCGGTCAAGCGTTTCTGATCCGAGTCTAAGACCTAAAGAAGTGAACTAGTGTTCGCTTCTTTTAAACTGAAGATAAAGTTAATTTTGAATACCTGAGCACCGACAATTGGCTTTTCAGCTGTCTGCCTCGGGGCGAACAGTTGCTTGAAAATGCTGTTTATTAGTACTTTCAAATTGGGCAACTGTACGAATCCGCGTGCAGACTGCGAAATCCAATTGGTCGGTGCGGGGTTTATCTACAAACTGAGAAGTGAACTAATGTTCGCTTCTTTTAAAATCTGGAAGCGTTTACTTGACAAGGCAGACGGAAACGTGTATGATACCATCATAAACATGTACACACAAGATAAACATGTTATTCTGACTGTAAAAAGGAAGGTAAAGCTATGTTGGATTTAAAAGTGTTAACTCAAGCGGTGGGGGATTTGGAAGAAGAAGAGGTAATTGATCTTTTAAATGAGTTTGTTGAATCAAACCCTTCTGAGGATGAAGCGCAGGAAGCCGTTGCAGCATGCCAGGGAGGAATGGCAATTGTTGGCGACCTGTTTGAAAAAGGCGAATATTTTGTGGGAGACTTAATTTTTGCCGGAGAATTACTGACAGAAGCAATTAATACCTTAAAACCTGTTTTAGGTGGGAATGGATCAGGTTCGACCGGGACGATTATCATTGGAACTGTTCATGGCGATTTACACGACATTGGAAAAAATATTTTCAAGAGTATGTGTGAAGCGGCTGGATTTGAAGTTGTTGATCTGGGAATTGATGTGGCACCGGAAATTTTTGTGGAAAAAGCCAGAGATATTAATCCTGATATCATTGGCATGAGTGGTGTCTTGACCTTGGCGATTGATTCGATGAAAGATACCGTTGAAGCTTTAAAGGCGGCAGGGGTTAAAGCGAAAATTATTATTGGCGGTAATCCTGTGACCAAAGAAGCGAATGATCTTGTTGGGGCGGATAATTATACTACCAATGCGGCTGAGGGCGTAAAAATGTGTCAGGCTTGGGTGTAATTTAAAATCAGAAAGGCATCTGTTGGGATGCCTTTTTTTGATTTTTGCTGAAGAAAGTCGTCAATGTATTAGAAAATTGGTGATTGCTTAATAAAAAATTAAGTAGTTTTGAGGATAATTGTATATACAGGTCGATATAAGTATGCTATAATTTATCAAACGATTTCAAATGATAATAGAGTCAAATTAAAAAAGAACAATTTTTTTTCAGGATATTTGAATTATGTAAATGATTTAATAAGCAGATACTATTTGGACTTGTCTTTTTTTTATATGAAAAATGTTTGACGGTCCGCTAGAAAGTATTCTTTATATAAATAAATACTGAAAGAGTTGTTTTTGCAAAATAAATACATTATACTCAAAGAAGAATACAAAATCAGAAAGAACTTCGGTTGGCAGATCTGACTCTGTACCTGAGGTTTTATTGCATGTTAGGATAAATGGAGCGAAAAGAATGAAACAGAGTATCGTTAGATCAATTGAAGGATTATATGAAGATCGGACTCTGGAACTTGTAAGAATCGCCATTCGAAAAGGATTTAAACCCATAGATATTTTTAACTGGTTGCAGGTGGGGATGGAGCGAGTGGGCAAATTATACGAGACCAGCGACTATTTTATTGCCGATCTGATTTTTGCCGGTATTATTTTTCAGGAAGCAATGGAACTGGAAGAATTAGTCGCTTTTAATAATGCTGCCCCGGAAAAAACAATTGGCAAGATGTTATTATTGTCAGTTTTTGGCGATTGTCACGATATTGGTAAAAATATCTTTGGTTCATTTTCGCGGACAGCTGGTTTTGAAATCATTGATATTGGTACAGATGTTCCGATGGAAACGGTTGTTGATGCAGCCGAAAAAAATAAACCGGACATCATTGCCCTCAGCGGAATGCAGCAGGAGACGCTCTATGAAATGCGGGCAATTGTCTGCGAACTGATCAATCGGGGTATTCGTGATGATTTCAAAATCATTATTGGTGGCGCGGTGATCGATGAAAAGGCTGGTCAGATCGTTGGCGCAGATTTTGCAACGAAAGATGTAACCCTTGGGGTTGATAAATGTAAGCTGTGGATGCTTGAAAAATCAGGAAATTAATGTAACGAGTGGACCGAGGTGGTGAGTAAATGGGATCTCCCGAATATTTAAGAATTGTAGAAGCGATAAAACAAAAGATTACCAGCGAAGAAATTAAGCCGGGTGATGCCATACAATCAGAGAATCTTCTGTGTGAGGAATTCAACGTGAGTCGGATGACTGTTCGAAAAGGCTTAGCGGTTCTGGTCAACGAAGGCTATATCTATTCGATTCCCGGAAAAGGCAACTATGTTTGTGAACCGGATCTGGATCTATATACCCTGCATTTTGATGAGATGCTGCCCAGCGAAAAAAAGGGTGAAGAAATCCGTTTAATGGAAGTAAATGTTATCAAACCCAGTTATGAAGTTGGCTTTAATCTGGAAATTCCTGAAAATAAACATGTCATTGTGGTTAAGCGTGTCTTTGTTACGGATGGCGAAGTAAAGGCCTTTGACATAAAATACATTCCTTATTATCGTGGCATACCAATTGTTGAAAAGGAAATCCGTTATGCGACATTTCCGGAAATGGTTGCCAAGAAAAATTCAATCTTTGCCATGACCAAGAAACTGAAGATTCGTGCGGCGGCAGCAAAAGGTGAAGTCAGTCAGGTGCTTGATATTATGGAAGGTGATCCGGTGCTAGTAGTGGAACAGAAACTGCTCGATGAAAAGGATCATCCGATTGGATGGGGCTTGATGTATTTTTCTGGTGATGATTCTGGACTGGAAGCGGTCGCGTCATTTGATTAAATAAGAGGGGAGATCATGAGAGATAAAGTTTTACTGATTGCCTGTGGGATGATTAAAGATGAATTGAACCTGGCCATGGAGAATTCTGGCTTTTTTTATGATACCATTTGGATGGATGCAGAACTACATATTAATCCGGATCTACTGCGAAGTGAACTGCAAAAAGCAATTAATCAAAACCAGACCTATGAGCAGATTTTACTGGCTTACGGGAACTGTGGTAATGGCCTGGTGGGACTAGTCAGCGAAAAGACAAAGTTAGCCTGCCTGCGGCTGGAGGATTGCATACATGTGCTTTTGCACAATGAAAAAAATCTGAAAAATATTCAGGGTGAAACTTATTTTATTACCAAAGCATGGATAAACAGTAAAAAATCACTAAAGGAAGAATATCATTATGCCATGACTCGCTATGGCGCCAAACGTGCCGAAGCAATTATGGGAATCATGTTTAAACATTACAAATCGATGGTCTTAGTCGATACTGGCGCTTATGCTACGGATAGTTGGATTTATTGTGCAAAACATTTAAGTCAGGTTTTACATCTTGATTTTAAAACCATGTCTGGTGATGTGGGTTTGCTGGAAATGTTTTTATCCCTTAAATGGGATCGCCAGGTGGCCGAGTTTGAGCCAGGCAGAGTGATCAGCAAGGATGATTTTGGGGTTGAATGCGTACTGGGAAGTTTTTCCAACGCGGGACCTGTATTTTCACAGCAATAATCATAAACGTCTACAAAAACCTAAAAACCTTTATGCCAAGTCCCTGGATGGCATAAAGGTTTTTCTTTGCCTTTTGTGGGAAGTAGACAAAAAAAAGATCAAGAAGTATAATGATATGAGAAAAAGAGGAGATGGTAAGGATGGAGCTTAAAAAAATTTTAAATAATATAACAATAGTGAGTACAAAAGAATTTAGGGAGGGACTCGATATTTCGGGAATTGCCTATGATTCAAGAAAGGTTGTTGGAAATGGATTGTTTGTTGCGATTGAAGGCTATGTCACCGACGGACACCTTTATATCGATCAGGCAATAGAAAAGGGGGCTGTTGCGGTTGTACACGAAAAAGAACTGGACAACTATCATCAGAATGTCTCTTATATCAAAGTGAAAGATTCCCGATACGCTCTGGGCTTGCTGGGAAGTGCCTTTTATAACGACCCATCAAAAGATATGCTGGTGGCTGGAGTGACCGGAACAAACGGGAAAACAACCGTAACGACGATGCTTAAACATATATTTGAAACCACCGGCGACAAATGCGGATTGATTGGGACGATTCATAATCTGATTGGGGATACGGTGCTTGACAATAAAGGCCGAACCACCCCCGAATCGCTTGAGGTGCAGGAAACCATCGCTGAAATGAAAAATGCGGATTGCACCTGTCTGTTTATGGAGGTTTCCTCTCATGGCCTGGCGTTGGACCGCGTAAATGGAGTGCACTTTGATTATGGCGTTTTTACAAATCTGACCCAGGATCATCTGGATTATCATAAAACCTTTGAAAATTATTTCGAAGCAAAAGCAAAACTTTTTTTTCAAGCCCAAAAAGCCGCGGTTATTAATACTGATGATAAATATGGCGAAGTTTTAAGAGATAGCCTGGAAGAAAAAACTAATTTGCCAATCATCAGCTATGGTATGGATAAAAAATGTGATTATTTTGCCACAGAAATTGAAATGACTAAAGAAGGTTCGCATTTCACGTTGATTACCCCAACGGGCCAAGAAGGAATTTTTATTAATATTCCTGGCGAGTTTATGATTTATAATGCCATGGCGGCGATTATTGTGGCAGTTCAGGAAAATATCCCAATGCAGGAGATTAAAGAAGCGGTTGCCCACTTTCCGGGTGTGGAAGGCCGCATGGAGATTTTGGAAACCGAGGCGCCTTTTGGTGTGGTTATCGATTATGCCCACTCGCCGGATTCGCTGGAAAAACTGCTTCTATCAGTACGTAAGATTTTTCCCGGAAGGATTATTCTGGTTTTTGGCTGCAATGGCGACCGCGATAAAGAAAAACGGCCTATTATGGGACGAATTGCCGGATCGTTGGCCGATTATATTGTCGTTACCTCCGATAATCCGGCCAGTGAAGAACCAAGGGCGATTATTGATGCGGTGGTTGCAGGCGTTATGGAAAAAACTGATCAGTTTGTTGTTGAAGAACTTCGTCAGGATGGGGTTTTTCACGGAGCTCGTTTGTGTCGGCCGGGGGATGTTCTGGTTTTAGCTGGTAAGGGGCATGAAAAGCAGGAAATCCTGAAAACTGAAACCCTCTATTATAATGAATGGGATACAGCCAAGCAAGCATTATCAAAGCTGGGATACTAAAAAGAAACGGCTAGTCCGTTTCTTCAGTGTGTTAACAAACCCCGCACCGACCAATTGGATTTCGTAGTCCGCGCGCGGCCACAGGAACTACGTTCCTTTTGGCTCGCGGGTAGTCGCCAAATATAAATGAATTTTTTTGGCTCGTTGCCTTCGCGAAGATTCGTACAGTTGCCTAAGAAAGTGCTAATTATTGGCGCTTTTAAGCCAACTGTTCGCCCCGAGGCGGAAAACTGAAAAGCCAATTGTCGGTGCTCAGGTATTCAATATTAACTTTCTCTTCAGTCAGAAAAAACAGCGAGTCCGTTTCTTTTTTTGTGTACAAACTGAATGTTCGACGACATTTAGGGGAAATTCGATGAGAAACTGGTCAATTGTTTGATTGATCATTATTTTAGTGCCTCAAGCGCCTCGAGACGCTCCATTGCTTCCAGATAGCGGTTTTCCAGCTGGTCTTTTTCAGTGCTGAGATTTGAAAGTTTTACATAATCACTGAGATCTTCGCCCATTTCCAATTCGATCTGATCCAGCCTATCTTCGATCTCCGGGATCTCCTTCTCAAGCGCTTCGCATTCACGCTTTTCTTTATAGGTCAGGCCTTTACGATTGTTTTCCCGAGGTTGACGGCTAGCGGTTTTTTTAAGCGCCTTTTCAGCCGCTTGATCAGGGACCGATTTTTTGGCAAGATAATCGGAATAGTTGCCGGTTTGAATGCTTGTTTGACCACTTCCCGTAAAGGCAATGATCTTATCGCAGGTACGATCCAGAAAATAGCGGTCATGAGAAACAGTGATAACAGAGCCGGGGAATTCATCGAGATAGCTTTCGAGAATGGCAAGGGTTTCCAGATCAAGGTCGTTGGTCGGTTCATCAAAAAGCAGGACATTTGGCTTTTGAATCAGAATACCCATCAGGTAAAGCCGCCTTTGCTCACCACCGGAGAGTTTTTTTATATAAACCCATTGCTTGTCGCGATCAAACAAAAAAGTTTCCATCATCTGAGCGGCGCTGATTTGTTGTCCGCTTGAATCGGTAACCGTTTCAGCCAGCTCGCGAATATACTCGATGGCTTTTAAGTTTTGATCCATTGTTTCTGATTTCTGAGAAAAATAACCGATTCGAACCGTTTCGCCAATGTCTATTTGTCCCTGATCAGGCTTTATACGGCCGGTGATCAGGTTTAAGAGGCTTGATTTTCCCAGACCGTTATTACCGATAATGCCAATGCGTTCCCCCTGGCCAATAATCATACTAAAATCGTCAAGAACTGTTGTTTCGGCAAATGATTTTGAAACATGGTCGAGTTCAATGACTTTTTTTCCTAAGCGGGATGTGGCAAGACAAATATCAAGCTTTTGCTGTGTCAGGTCTACTTCCTGGTTTTGCAGGTCTTCAAAACGCTGAATTCGTGCTTTCTGCTTGGTGCTTCTGGCTCGGGCACCCCTTCTGATCCAGGCTAGTTCCTGACGGTAGAGGTTTTGTCTTTTTTGCTCACTGGCGATGGCCATTTCTTCACGAACCGCTTTTTGTTCTAGGAAAGCGGCGTAATTTCCGGAGTATTCATAGAGATTCCCCTGTGTCAATTCAAATGTTTTAGAAACAATGCGGTCAAGAAAATATCGGTCATGGGTAACCATTAATAGAGCCCCTTGTCGATTCATTAAGAATTTTTCCAGCCAGTCAATGGTTTCGTTGTCCAGATGATTGGTCGGTTCATCAAGGATTAAGAGATCGCAGTCGGATAATAGCGCGGCTGCCAAAGCAACGCGTTTTTTTTGTCCGCCGGAACAGTCGCTGATTTTGTGGTGCAGGTGATTGATGCCCAGTTTTGATAAGATGGTCTTAATCTGCGCCTGAAAATCCCAGAGGCTTTTATCATCAATGGACTGGGAAAGGGTTAGCAGTTTTGCTTCCAGATTTTTATCATGCGGACTTTCGTTCAGTTGATCCAGGGTCTCTTCGTAGTCCCGAATCAGAGATATCTCGGGTGAATCCATTTTGAGAACCGCATCCAGAATCGGTAAAGATTCATCAAACACGGGATCCTGGGGGAGGTATTCGATGCGTTTATTTCCGAAAAAAGTCACGGTTCCGGAATCAGCCGGGGCAATCCCGGCAATGACTTTAATCAGTGAGGTTTTTCCAGTTCCGTTTAAGCCAATCAGGCCGATTTTATCTTTTTCATCTATTCCGAAGTTAAGGTTAGAGAAAAGTGTTTTTTCGCCATAAGTTTTGGTCAGATTTTCTACTTGTGCAATATGCATAATTTTTCCTTTTATATTGAAGTAAAACTATTTTAACATAAGAGTGACCGTCAATAAAATTAATTTTGCAATTCTAAAGCGATAAAACCAAATTTAACAGATAAAGATATGATTTAGCCACTTAATTTGAACAAGACTTGTGATACAATAAAAAAATAAATATTGCAGTATAAGAAGAAGGTTAGTTTAAGTAATTGATGAGATATACATGAAGATAATTTATGTCTTAATGTTCTAGGAGGTAGAAAAAATGATGCTTGGTAAAACGGTTTTTATTGCTAAAAGTGCGGATGTGGTCGGTCGGGTTAAATTAGGGAATTTTGTGAGCATCTGGTTTCAGGCGGTTCTGCGTGGAGATGTTGATAGCATAACCATCGGGGATCGTACTAATATTCAGGATGGCACAGTGGTGCATGTAGCACCAGGGCATCCAACCGTCATTGGTGATGGTGTCAGTGTTGGCCATAATGCTATTATTCACGGCTGTAGCATTGGCGATAACGTCTTAGTTGGGATGGGTGCTATCGTATTAAATGGCGCTCAAATAGGTGATAACTCGATTGTCGGGGCGGGGGCTCTGGTAACTCAAGGCAAAGTTTTCCCACCCAATTCGCTGATTATCGGCAGTCCGGCCAAAGCGGTTAGAGCGCTATCTGAAGAAGAAATTCAATCAATCAGAGATAATGCTGAAGAATACCTGGATACAATGAAGGGCTATATGTAAAAAAACCGATGAAAATTCATCGGTTTTAGACTGAAGAAAAAGCATGTTTAAGCGCCTGAGCACCGACAATTGGCTTGCAAACGCTTATAATTAGCGATTTCAAATTGGGCAACTGTACGAATCCGCGCGCGGACTACGAAATCCAATTTGTCGGTGCGGGGTTTGTCTGCACACTGAAACCGATGAAAGATCATCGGTTTTTGAAGCTAGCTGATTTGTTCGATATAGATGCTGGCGGCGCTGTTGCCCGGCAGGTCGGTTTTCTCCTGAATGTTTGGAGAAATCGAGACGCGAATGGAGTAAGCACCGGATGTGGCTGTGAAGTTGGTGGTTTCAGTAACGGTTTCTTCACTAAAGCCTGTCAGGTTTGACATTAAACTGCGATAAAAAGTTGTCAGTTCTTCAGTGGTGTTTTGCGATACAAAGGAAGTCAGCCAGCCGGGATTGCCAGAAGCGCTGGTAATTAATTGGGATTCGGAAACCATTGTCGCATTGTATAATGGAATCAGATTGCTGGGATAACCGGTAGCTAAAAGATTTGAACTGTCTTCATACATAGCATCCTGATTGTCGGCAATGATCTGCTGCACCGCTTGAGGTACTTCAATTGCAGCGGTAGGGGTTTCGTCAGGAATATTGGAGGTGTCAGGAGTTTCGGTTGTGTCTTCTGTTGTGTCCTGACTTTCGTCTGTTGTGGTATCATTTGTTGATTGATCAGTTGTCTGTCCAGTGTCGCTGTTATCGTCTTTCAGTTTTGGAACCAGAAAGACCGTTGCAGCAATCAGGGCAACAACCAGGATCACTGCTATAATAATCGAACTTTTTTTCATAAGGATCTCCTTCTTGTAAGTACGGATAGGTTTTTCCGTTTAACATTCATTATAAACGAAAACCTTAAAGTTTCAAATAAAGATTTCAAAAAACTTGATTTTACAGTTGATTTTGGTTAGAATATGAGTCAGTAATAAAGAAAGCTTAAATGTTTTGATAAGGATGTTCAAAAGCAATTTTTATCCAGAGAATTAATCAGATGGTGGAAGATTATTAAAAAGGCTTTTGGAGGATCACCTTTGAACAGGGTACCTGAAATGTGAATTTCAATCTTGAAGTTCTGAAACTAGGGTATCACGGGGAACCGTTATCTTCATAAATGAGTGGGCATCAATGTCAACTTGGGTGGTACCGCGATCTTTTCGTCCCTTGATTTTATCAGGGGACTTCTTTGCGTTTTAATGAGGCCGTGCGAAGTTTTGCAAAATGACTTTGCTTTGGAAGCTCGCTTACAAAGCACAGTCATTTTGCAAAACTTCATAGGGCGTTAGCCCGCGACGAGGTGGCGCGGCAGCGACACTGAGTGCACGGCCGAGGGTACGTCTTTGTGAATAAAAAGAGGCACCAAAAGCGACACCTATCAAGGACTAGGTTTTTAACCACCATGGAAACGACAGCATTGGTAACACTTAAGCTAAAAAGAAATCATTAATCAGTCATGAGTGAATCAGACGAGGAGGAATAAATTGTTTAAACAATTATCAGAAGAAAAAGTTGGTGTAAAAGAGGCCGCAATTGCCGAAAAATGGGAGGACATGAATCTTCTCAAAAAAACCATTGACAATCGAGAAGGAAAAGAAAGCTATGTCTTTTACGAAGGACCGCCTACAGCCAATGGTCGGCCGGGAATTCATCACGTTCTGGCCAGAACCCTAAAAGATACCGTTTGTAAATATAAGGTGATGGATGGTTATCGAGTGGTTCGAAAGGCTGGATGGGATACCCATGGGCTACCGGTTGAAATCGAAGTGGAAAAATCTCTGGGGTTGTCCAGTAAACCTGAAATCGAAGCTTACGGAATCGATAAATTTAATCAGAAATGTAAAGACTCAGTTTTCAACTACGAAAGTCAGTGGAAGGAAATGAGTAAAAAAATGGGATATTTCATCGATATGGAAGATCCTTATATTACCTTGGATAACAACTATATTGAATCTGTCTGGTGGATTCTGAATAAATTCCACGAAGAAGGCTTCTTATATGAAGGCCATAAAATCCTGCCATATTGCCCAAGATGTGGAACAGGTCTGGCATCCCACGAGGTGGCCCAAGGTTATGAAGAAATCAAGAGCAATACGGTTGTGGCAAAATTCAAACGTAAAGATGCTGATGAGTATTTCCTGGTTTGGACGACAACTCCCTGGACTTTGGCTTCGAATGTTGCCTTAGCGGTTCATCCGGAGGCAGATTATATTAAAGCCAAAGTGGATGATCAGGTCGTGATTTGTGCCAAGGTGCTGGCACCAAAACTTTTAGCTGAAGGATACGAAGTACTGGAAGAAATGAAAGGTCGTGATCTGGAATACATCGAGTATGAACAGTTGATGCCTTTTGTGCCAGCCGACAAAAAAGCTTTTTATGTAACCTGTGCTGATTATGTTACCACTGAAGATGGAACCGGGATTGTTCATATTGCACCAGCTTTTGGTGAGGATGATTACAAGGTCGGACGACAATATGACTTGCCAGTACTCCAGCCGGTGGCTGAAGATGGAAAATATACAGATACTCCCTGGAAGGGTCTCTTTGTGATGGATGCCGATGTAGAAATCATCAAATGGCTTAAAGAAGAAGGCAAACTTTTCAAAAAAGAAAAAGTGGCCCATAATTACCCCCATTGCTGGCGCTGTAAGACCCCATTGCTTTATTATGCAAAACCCAGCTGGTATCTGGAAATGACAAAGATCAAGGATCGGTTGATTGAGAATAATAACGGGGTCGAGTGGTACCCGGATTTTGTCGGTGAAAAGCGTTTTGGTAACTGGTTGGAAAACTTAAATGACTGGGCAATTTCCCGTAGCCGTTACTGGGGAACCCCTTTAAATATCTGGCGTTGTGAGGAATGTGGCAAGCTTGAATCCATTGGTTCCCGCAAAGAACTGGTTGAAAAAGCGGTCGAAACAATCGACGAATCCATCGAGCTCCACCGGCCCTATGTGGATGATGTCCACCTGACCTGTCCGGATTGTGGAAAGACCATGACCCGAGTTAAAGACGTCATCGACTGCTGGTTTGATTCCGGTTCCATGCCTTTTGCCCAGTATCATTACCCCTTTGAAAATAAGGAGCTTTTTGAAGAACAATTTCCCGCTGATTTTATCTGTGAGGGAATCGATCAGACCCGCGGTTGGTTCTATTCACTGCTGGCTATTTCTTCCTTTGTAACCGGTAAATCTCCCTATAAACGGGTGCTGGTAAATGACCTGATTCTTGATGCGGATGGTCACAAGATGTCAAAATCAAAGGGCAATACGGTAAATCCTTTTGAAATGTTTGAAGAATATGGTGCAGATGCCCTGAGGTGGTATCTCTTATACGTTTCACCAGCCTGGACACCAACTCGTTTTGATATTAAGGGTTTAAAAGAAGTACAGAGCAAGTTCTTTAATACCTTAAAAAACACCTATCAGTTTTTTGCCATGTATGCCAATACTGATTCGATTGATCCGCGAGACTTTTTCGTGCCTTATGAAAAGCGTCCCAATATCGATGCCTGGATTCTATCCAAATATAATCGACTGGTCAAAGAGGTACGGGCGGAAATGGATATTTTTGATCTGACCAAAGCAGTTCGAAAAATTCAAAATTTTGTTAATGAAGATCTGTCCAATTGGTATATCAGAAGAAACCGTCGTCGCTTCTGGGCGACTGACCTGACCGAAGACAAACAGGCAGTTTATAACACAACCTGGGAAGTGCTTGAAGGGGTGGTTAGACTGTGTGCGCCCTTTGCCCCTTACGTAACGGAAGAATTGTTTAAGAATTTAACAGATGGAGAATCTGTCCATCTGGCCGATTATCCGATAGTCAATGAAGCACTGATCCAGGATGAGATCGAAGAACCCATGGATCTGGTTAGAGATTTGGTTTCACTGGGTCGATCAGCCCGCGAAGATGCCCAGATCAAGGTGCGTCAACCCCTGTCTAAAATGATCGTTGACGGTAAATATAAGGAAACCATTGGTGGTCTGACTGATCTCATTGAAGAGGAACTCAACCTGAAAGAAGTGGTTTATGAAGACAATCTTTCTGATTTTATGAACTACTCCTTAAAGCCTGATTTTAAAGTAGCAGGTCCAGTTCTGGGCAAAAATGTCAAGCTTTTGGGTAAGGCTTTAGCGACTGTTGATCCTATGGAAGTGGTGTCTAAACTGGAAACAGACGGCCAAATGACAATTGAGTTTGAAGGGGAAACCTTGCCGATTAAAAAAGATTTTATCGATGTACGAATTTCTGCTAAGGAAGGCTTTAATGTCCAGATGTTTAATAATCAGTTTATTATCCTGGATACCAGTCTGAATCAGGATCTTTTGGATGAAGGCTATGCCCGCGAGCTGGTTTCAAGAATTCAGCAGTTGCGAAAATCTAGCGGTTTTGAAGTGATGGATCGTATTAAAGTCAGCTATTCGGCCGATGATGAATTCAGTGCAGCGGTTAAGAAATATGAAGACTTTATTAAAGTGGAAACACTGACAGATCAGATGATGGTCGCTGACAATGGTGAGACGTTTAATTTGAATGGTCACGATGTTAAGATTGATGTCGAAAAGACGCAGTCAATTTAGAAAATATAGAAAAGATTGAAACGATTGCTAGATCTATGTGAGGATGGTCATTTTCGCCTGTGCGCCAAAGCCCGTTGCCCTAATTGTGGCTCAGATGCCTATACAATGGCGACAGATCATACGGGCAAAGTAAAGATAGTCTTTTACGATTAAAATGATAAAACCCAGCTATATGACCGTTTTGGTCAGGCAAGCTGGGTTTTTTGAGATTAGTTGTATGGTTCTAACTGTTTGAAATTTTAATAATCAGTTTTATGTATTAAAGCGCGGTTGATTAATTCTCATATTGAGGATAATAACCCAGAAACTGAAACGTCTCTACTTTCTCTTCGATGATTGGCAAAACATTTTTCAGGGTATTTTCCGAAATATTGCCGGTGAAATCCATAAAAAATAGGTACTCCCAATTTTCTTTAAGCAGTGGTCGGGATTCGATTTTACATAGATTTAAGGAAAATACCGAAAAAACCCCAATGATTTCATATAATGCCCCGGGACGGTGGGGAAGATGAAAGACAATACTAACCCGGGAAGGGTTTTTTCTGAGTTTCATTTTTTTGGAAACCACCACAAAGCGGGTGACATTGGTCTGAGAAAAACTAATGTCGTCAGCTAATACTGCCAGGTCATAGAGTTGACTGGTTCGCTTGCTGGCAATTGCTGCTTTACTGATATCTTTCTGATCGGCGACAAAAGCGGCGGCGATAGCCGTATTGTGATAGGGGATACAAATCCAGTCTGGATGATCCTTTAAAAACAACTGAGACTGAGAAAAGCCTTGAGGGTGGGAATAGACCTCACGGATATCCTTAAGGGTGGCACCGGGTGGAGCCAGAAGGCAATGTTTAACCCGGACTTCTTCTTCGCCGATTATGTAATAGTGATAGCGCGATAAAAGATCATAAACACTGGCAATGGAACCAGTGGATGAATTCTCGATCGGTAAAACACCATAATCGCACTGACCCTCTTCCAGGCATGCAAAAACCTCATCAAAGTTTTGAAAAGCTGAAAGACTGCATTTGTTTTTAAAAAAAGAAAGTGCAGCCTGTTCTCCGTAGGAACCGGCTGTTCCGGCAAAGGCAACTTTAGGGTTTTCCTCCAGTGGGTAAGGATAGGTAGAAAAAGCCTGATTTAAATCATCGAGATAGCCCATTTTAATAACCTAGGTCCTGACCTGCCAGAATAATCTTAATTCGGCCGGGAATCCCTGATTGACGGGTAATAACGATATTTGAGCACATACAGTCTTCCGAGTAGCAATTAAAGCATTGCCCTTTATCATAACAGGGTGTTTTGCGATTTAAACGAATGGCGTTTACAGGTGCTGCAGTGTTTTGCGCCCGGTAAATGCCAGCATCGACGTTGGCGACGACTTTGTTTATTCCGGCCAGGACAATGACCTGTTCCGGACCGAAACACAAAAGACTGACCCGGTTACTGATTCCGTCCACGTTGACCAGTTCGCCATCCATGGTAATGGCGTTAGTTCCCATTAAAAAAGTATGAGAAAGCATGCCCCTGGCGATGACTTCCCGTCTTTCCTGATGGTTTTTAGCCAGACTTCTGTCGATATATTCGTAATTGCCGTTTTTTATAGCATCCAGCAGA
The DNA here is from genome assembly GCA_030156895.1 of Eubacteriaceae bacterium. Lineage (GTDB taxonomy): Bacteria > Bacillota > Clostridia > Eubacteriales > Eubacteriaceae > Acetobacterium. The sequence goes on from JASGLP010000004.1 coordinate 56,785, forward strand.
CCGATCTCCTTGATTGATTCAGATCCGCCATGGGTGACCGATACCCCTTGTGGAATAAGTGATAAAGAAAGCTCCAAAGCCTCGGCCTTGGTTTTACAGTAATAACCTTCAAATTTTCGCTTTTCGAATCGTTTAATCAGTGATTGAGCCAGATTTTGATAATTTTCGTCTTTGTACCCCAAAAGATTTACCTCCGTTTTGTGACTGCTTAGTAAAAAAATAATAAAAATTCAATGGTTCTTCTATACTTTTCGTATGAGCAAATGACTATGAATATTATAAACGAAAAGTTAGAAAAAAACAAAATTTTATCATGAAAATTGGGTATAATATTTCTATAAGATGCATCAGACAGCTTTACAAAGGCGTATGGCTTGTTTTGATCATTTAAACTAGGATAAATGAGGAGGAATCAGAATGCATCGTTATAAAGGCGTAGTTTTTGATTTGGATGGCACATTGGTTGATTCACTGCATGATTTGATAGATTCATGTAATGAAATCATGAAATATCATAATTTTCCGCAGCACAGCTATGAAGAAGGAAAAGCATTGATTGGCAGAGGTTTGAAAAATTTAATGAGAATGGCTGTCCCGGAAGAATATCAGGACGATGAATATTTTCTGAACGAACTGACAGACATGTTAAGAGCCGAGTATGGAGATAACTATACAAAAAAGACAAAAGCATATCCGGGAATTGAAAAACTGTTGGATTATCTGACTTTTCATAAAATTCCTTTTGGGGTTTGTACCAACAAACCGGATCCAATGGCAAAGTCATTGGTAAAAACCGTTTTTAAAAAATACCACTTTGTGGATGTTATTGGTGAAACAGACCAGGAACCGCGAAAACCAGACCCCGCTATCGTTAATAAGCTTTGTGGTGAAATGGGACTAAAAGCATCTGAATGTTTATACGTGGGTGATTCGATAGTTGATTATGAAACAGCTAAAAATGCCGGGATGCTTTGCGTCTTGTGTACCTGGGGTTTTGAAAAGATTGACACCATAACTGCTCTGGATGATGCCCTTTGGGTGCATAACCCGATGCGAATTGTGGATGCCCTTCGATATGGCAGGGAAATGTACGAAGTTTTTAATGAAAAGCCGGAAAAACACCCTCATGATGAAAAAAAGAGTTACTGGGAAAGCCATAAATTGTAAACGAAAACATTTTGAAAATAAAAAGGCTATTTTCATATTGACAAAGAATAGGCAGGTTGTTATAATAAAAAATTTTACATTTTACCGATCTTGTGTTATACTAGTCTAGAGAATACCACAGAGAGGTGAAGTTTATGCCAAAAGCTACGATTATGGACATTAAACGCGAGGTGGAACACTATCTGGGCAGACGAGTCAAACTGGAAGCACATAAAAGCAAGAAAAAGCTCTACCAAAAAGAAGGGGTAATTGCTGAAGCATATCCCAGCATTTTTACAGTTCGAATCCAGGAGGATAAGCGAAAAGAACAGAAACTGTCTTTCAGCTATTCAGATTTACTGACCCAAAGTGTCAAAATTGTATTACTAGACGAGAATGGAATCGATCAGTCGGTACTGGCATCCTAGTAATAAATAAAGAGGCAATCATCAATATTTTAAATTTTGATGATTGTTTTTCTTTTTGCAGAAAGTTTGTATTTTCGAAAGATATTCAAAATAAAAATCTTTTGTTGGTGGCTGGTTAAGGATATTTTGATTTGGGAAGTTTTGAAAAAAATGGTATAATATTTAAAAGCTGTGGAATGGGGAAATAAATGGAGACTTTTTTAAATATACATTCAGAAATTGGAACCCTTAAACGGGTTCTTCTACACCGACCGGGAAAAGAGCTGGAACGAATTGTACCGGATTCTTTAAAGGAACTTTTGTTTGAAGATATACCCTGGCTTAAACGTATGCAGGAAGAACATGATGAGTTTGCGGGAATCCTAAAAAATCGTGGCGTAGAAGTCTTGTATGTGGAAGATCTGCTCAAGGATGTACTCAAAGATAAGGCGGTTAGAGAAGGGTTGATTCTAGAAGTTATCGATCAAAATCCTTCATCGGGAAACTATATCGATGGTTTTTTGACTGAGTATCTGATGGGAATGGAGAGTGATAAGCTTTCCGAAGCTTTAATTGCCGGAGTCCTGCAGAAGGAATTAGATCACGTCAAGCGCCATCTGGTCTTAACCGATTATTTAAAAGATCCCGAACCCTATGCCTTTTATTTAAACCCCTTGCCGAATCTGTATTTTATGCGTGATCCGGCTGTAACTATTGCTAATGCCATGAGTATATCGTCAATGGCCACAAAAACCCGAAAAAGAGAAAGTCAGTATTTGGATGCCATTTATTCGCATCATCCTTTATTTGGCGATCTAAAACGCGAAAAATATTATAAATATCAGAATTTCTTTTCACTTGAAGGTGGGGACTTGCTGGTTTTAAGTGAAAAGGTAGTAGCTGTAGGTTGTAGTGAGCGTACTCGGGTTCAAGCCGTCGAAGAATTGGCTAAAAATCTTTTTGCCGCGGATCAAGGGATTGAACAGGTGCTGGCTGTACGAATTCCCAACAATCGGGCCTTTATGCATTTGGACACCGTATTTACAATGGTGAATTGTGATCAGTTTATCGTTTTTCCCGGTATTCTGGATCAGATTGAAACGGTGATTATCAGCCGGGGAAAAGAGGGTGGACTGTCATTCCAAAGAGCTGAAACCTTAAAGGCAGCCTTGGCCAGGGTGCTGGGGTTAAAGCAGGTACAGCTGATTGAAAGCGGCGGCGGTAATCCAGTGGTAGCAGCTCGGGAACAATGGAATGACTCTACCAATACCCTGGCGATTGCGCCGGGCGTTATTGTAGCCTACGCCAGAAACGAACGTTCCAACGAAGTGCTTGAAGATAATGGGGTTGAAGTAATCGGTATTGAAGCTTCTGAGCTGGTGCGAGGACGCGGTGGCCCGCGCTGTATGACCATGCCTTTGTATCGGGAGAAAATCTAGTTGGATTGTAGGCTTTGAATAAATAAGACTGTTAAAATGTAAGAATATCAGTTAAAATAGAGAAAAGATTAATTGCGGAGGACCACAATGGATTTAAAAGGACGTCATTTGCTGACATTAAAGGATTATAGCCCGGAGGAAATTCAATACTTAATTGATTTTGCCGGACGACTCAAAAAGAAAAAACAATCAGGAGAAATTGGACAGCTGTTAAAAGGTAAAAACATTGTACTGCTTTTTGAAAAAACCTCAACTCGAACACGATGCGCTTTTGAGGTGGCGGCCTTTGATGAGGGTGCTAATGTTACCTTTTTGACCAACAGCCAGATGGGTAAAAAAGAATCGATTGAAGATACAGCAATCGTCCTGGGACGATTCTACGATGGCATTGAATTTCGGGGGTTTAAGCAGGAAACCGTCAATTTGTTGGCTCAACATTCTGGGGTGCCGGTCTGGAGCGGTCTGACGGATTTATATCATCCAACTCAGGTGTTGGCTGATCTTTTAACAGTTCAAGAAAATTTTGGCGAATTAAAGGGGCGTAAGCTCGTTTATGTTGGCGATGCCCGAAACAACATGGGGAATTCTTTGATGATTGGCTGTAGCAAGATGGGTATGCATTTTGTGGCTGTGGCGCCTAAATCCTTATTCCCGGAAGACCAGCTGGTTGATGAAATGAAAGAGCTTTGTCAAAAGACTGGCGGTTCGATTACACTGACGGAGGATATTAAAGCAGGGGTTGCCGGAGCGGATGTCCTTTATACAGATGTTTGGGTATCTATGGGTGAAGAGGCTCAAATGGCCGAACGGATTAAACTTTTGTCTGACTATCAGGTCAACATGGAAATGGTTAAAGCAACCAACAATCCAGATGTGATTTTTTTGCATTGCCTGCCTTCTTTTCATGACCTGGAAACTCAAGTGGCACAGGATGTGAAAGCGCGCTTTGGGCTTTCTGAGATGGAAGTGACCGATGAAGTTTTCAGAAGCCGTCACTCGGTGGTTTTTGATGAAGCGGAAAATCGGATGCATACCATCAAAGCGGTTATGTGCGCCACCCTGGTGGGAGAATAAAAGGAACAGATTTAATGGAAATAAAAGAAATCAGAAAACTTCAGAACGGCTCTGATGTAAGAGGGATTGCCATCGAAGGCGTTACGGGGGAAGCGGTGAATTTCACCCAGGATATGGCCATGAAAATTGCCTATTCATTTGCTTTGTGGTTATCAAAAAAACTGGGTAAAGAAAAACTGACTTTCGCCATAGGCAGAGACAGCCGAATAACTGGCGAGCACCTGGCCCAGGCAGCGGCGCTTGGCTTGGTTAGTCGTGGCTCAAAGGTTTATCAGTGCGGAATTGCAACCACACCGGCCATGTTTATGACAACAGTGGATGATAATCTAAAAGTTGACGGGGCGATTATGGTAACAGCCAGTCATTTGCCCTTTAACCGCAATGGCCTGAAATTTTTTGACCGCGATGGTGGGCTCAATAAAGAAGATATTGCCGAAATTCTAGAAACAGCTGAAAGGGTAATGACTGATTTTGTGCCGGGTGGACAGACTGAAGAGATAGATTTTATCTCAATTTACGCCCAAGGGATCGTTGAGATTATCAGAAAGCAGACCAATCAGGTTCAGCCTCTAAAAAACAGCCGGATCATCGTGGATGCTGGCAATGGCGCGGGTGGTTTTTTTGCCGACAAAGTTTTAAAACCCCTGGGTGCCAATACCCAAGGCAGTTTATATCTTGATCCCGATGGCCATTTTCCCAACCACGTGCCTAATCCTGAGGATAAAACTGCTATTGCCCATATTACCGAGGCAGTGCTTAAGAACAAAGCTGATTTGGGCATTATCTTTGACACCGATGTTGATCGGGCGGCGGTGATCGATGAGACCGGCAAAGCGATTAATAGAAACGGATTTATTGCTTTTATTGCAGCAATGCTTTTAAAAGACTATCCGGGAACGACCATTGTGACGGACTCGGTGACTTCCACCGGATTGGCTGAGTACATAAAATTTTTAGGTGGCAAGCATTATCGCTTTAAACGTGGGTATAAAAATGTTATCAACGAAGCGATACGTTTAAATGAAGCCGGAATTGAAACCCATTTAGCAATGGAAACCAGTGGTCATGGGGCAATCAAAGAGAATTATTTTCTTGATGATGGCGCTTATCTGGTAACCATGGTATTAATCCGTTATGCGCAACTTATTAAAGAAGGAAAAACAGTGAGCTCTGTACTGAAAGATTTGAAAGAACCGGTTGAAGCCCGGGAAATCAGGTTAAAAATTCAGGATAGTGATTTTAAGACTTACGGCCAAAAGGTTCTGGATGCCTTTACAGTCTTTTCCAAAGAACAGCCAGGCTGGAGCCTGGAAGAACCAAATTTTGAAGGGGTCAGGGTAAATTGTAACCCGAAAGCTGGTAATGGCTGGTGTCTGTTAAGATTATCGCTTCATGATCCGATTTTACCTTTAAATATTGAATCAGACGAAACCGGCGGATGCGATTTTATCGAAGGAAAAATTCGCGGTTTTTTAAAGGATTTCCCAGAGATTAAATGATTAATTTTTCGGTGAAATGAGGGTATATTGCTTTTCTCTTTTAGGGAAAAGCCTTTGACGATAAAGGAGGAAAAGATGAAAAAAATACTTGTCCCCATTGATGGTTCTGTGTTGTCGCAAAAAGCTGTCATTGAGTCTCAAAAAATGGCTGAAGCTTTTAAAGCAGATCTTATCTTCTTGAGTGTGGCAAGCGGGTCAACACCGCCTGAGAAGGAAAATGCCAATAAGGTTATTAAAGAAGGTCTGGAAATGCAGGAATACGTTTCTAAATTTAAAAGTAATGCTCAAATGTATCTGGAGGACGCCAGAAACAGTGTCAGCGATTTTACAGGTGAAGTTGAGACTGTGCTTTTGTACGGCGATCCAGCCGAGCGAATAGAAGATTACCTGGACGAACACGAAATAGACATGATCGTAATGGGATCGCACGGAATTGGGGTTTCAATGCTGCAACAATTGTTAATTGGCAGTGTCACCTCAAAAATTTTAAAATTTGCTACACAACCAGTATTGATCGTAAAATAAATTTCACATTTAAAAAAGCGTCTCTTCCTTAAAATGCAAAGTGAAGAGGCGCTTTTTATTTTTTGAACTTAGCCTTGATCTTGATCCGGCGATTTCCAGTGAAAACAAGTCAAAACAATGAATTAGTTAAGTAACCTGCAATTTGTTTGATGCTAGACCTGCTCTGAACTAATCTGTTTCACAAATTGATCAATCATATCCATATGTGTAGACATCGCCTGAGCGGCTTTTAGTGGCTCATTTTCCCGCAGGGCATTTAAAATACTACGGTGGTGGACATCAATCACTGAGAAATTATCAGGATCTCTAAGAATTGCTATTCGAATATCTTTGATCAGTGCTTCTATCAGATCAGAAGCAGAAGACAGAATGTTTTTGATCAGTTTATTATCGGATATTATCGCAATTTCATAATGAAACTGTTTGTCATAGTTTGCTCGCGCAGACTCATTAGTTTCAATCTCAATAGCAGTACAGAGTTTTTCGAGACTTTCATATTGCGCATCCGTCATTTTGGAAGCTGCTAGCATGGCGGATTCAATTTCCAGAGCTCGGCGCAGTTCCTGAACTTCGCGAATTTCGCTGCGATTTAGCCAGAACATAATTGTCAGTGGCTGCGTAAAGGTATCTTCAAACTGGTCAGAAATGAAATTACCTTCACCCTGTTGACAGCGAACTAAACCTATCATTTCCAGGGCTCGGATCGCTTCCCGAATGGTTGCTCTAGAGACCCCTAACTGTTCAGCCCATTGTCTTTCTGAGGGAAGACGATCGCCGATCTTTAAATTCCCGCTAATAATATTTTCTTTAATCTGCTCCAGGATCTGTAGATATATTTTAGTTTGAGTGATTTCCTTAAACATCATTTTTCACATCATTTCTTTTAATTTACTGATTTATTTTAACATAGCAAACAAAAAAATCAAAATTATCAAAATCAAAAAAATATTTTTCTTTTGAAAACGTTATTTTTTATCCTTGACAGAAATTTACGAAAAGCATATAATGGCAACAGGTTAGTGGACTGACCACTAGACCAATGGCAAAATTTATCGAAGTCAAGTGGTATTGAATGGGTTTTTAAGGGGTTTTATAATCAAGAGACGTTTAAAACTGGAGGAGGAAAATGAAAATACTAGTTTGTATTAAGCAGGTGCCAGGTACTTCAAATGTTGGTGTGGATCCAATAACTGGGGTACTGATTCGGGATGGGATTGAGTCGAAACTCAATCCATACGATTTATATGGCCTAGAAACGGCATTTCGATTAAAAGAAGAACTTGGTGGTTCAGTAACGACATTGTCTATGGGATCGCTGCAGAGTAAAGAAGTCTTGCTGGAGTCCTTCTATATGGGGGCAGATGCTGCTTGTTTATTGTCGGATCGCAAATTTGGTGGCGCTGATGTGGTGGCAACCAGTTATACTCTGGCACAGGGGGCAAAAAAACTTGGCGACTTTGATCTGATTATTTGCGGAAAACAGACAACAGATGGCGACACGGCTCAAGTTGGACCAGAGATGGCGGAGTTTTTGGGAATTCCTCATGTTACCAATGTCAGTAAAATATTAATAGCTGATGAAAGAGGCTTGACGTTACAGATGAATATGGAAGAATCACTGGAGATTCAGCGGGTGCCTTATCCTTGTTTGATTACAGTTGACAAAGATATTTATACCCCGAGATTGCCCTCGTATAAAAGAAAGCTGGCGGTTTCTGAGAATCCGGAAATTACAGTGCTCACGCTGAATGATATGTATGATACCAATGAAAAGAACTACGGACTAAACGGATCGCCGACACAGGTGGAACGCATTTTTCCGCCAGAAAGTAATGTTGAGAAGACAAGTTTTGAAGGCAATGGCAAAACTTTAGCTACAGCACTTTACGGAATTCTGTCCGAACAAAAATTTTTTTAATGGGGGAGGCAAAGGATGGCTGGAATAAAAATAATCAAAGAAAAGGTAGATCAAGAAACTTATGAAGCATTAGCGGCTATTTGTCCGTTTGATGCATTCAGCTACGAAAATAATCGATTGGATGTGACGGCAGCCTGTAAAATGTGCAGGATGTGTTTAAAAAAAGGCCCCGAAGGCGTACTGGTCTTTGAAGAGGACGAGAAAGTTGCGATCGATAAAAATCTTTATCAGGGAATAACCGTTTATGTGGACCACATTGATGGAAAAATTCATCCGGTGACCATGGAATTGATTGGTAAAGCCAAGGAATTAGCGGCAGTGATCAATCATCCGGTTTATGCGCTCTTCATGGGGGATAAAATAAGCGAGCAGGCTGAGGAACTTCTCTACTATGGCGTTGACAAAGTTTTTGTCTATGACCACCCTGCGCTTAAACACTTTGTGATTGAGCCCTACAGCAATGTCTTTGAGGATTTTATAGAAAAAATCAAACCTTCTTCAATTTTAGTGGGGGCAACCAATGTGGGCCGGTCATTGGCGCCAAGAGTGGCAGCACGATATCGCACTGGCTTAACGGCAGATTGCACCATTCTGGAAATGAAGGACAATACCGATCTGGTTCAGATCCGTCCGGCCTTCGGCGGCAATATTATGGCCCAGATTGTTACCCAAAATAGTCGACCGCAGTTTTGTACAGTCCGATACAAAGTTTTTTCGGCTCCGGAGCTCCTTGAACGGCCAGCGGGGAAAGTGGAAAAGATGGATATTGAAATAGACAGACTTGCGTCCGCTATTGAAGTTCTGGAAGTCATTAAAAAGGAAAAAGGGATTGATTTATCTGAGGCTGAAACCATCGTAGCAGTGGGTAGAGGTGTGAAAAGTGAAAAAGATCTGGATATGATTCATCAATTTGCCGAAAAAATCGGTGCAACTGTAGCCTGTACGCGACCGGGCATTGAAGCCGGATGGTTTGATGCGAAATTGCAGATTGGACTCAGTGGTCGAACCGTTAAACCTAAGCTATTGATTGCGCTGGGTATTTCTGGTGCGGTTCAGTTTGCGGCCGGAATGCAAAATTCAGAATATATTATAGCCGTGAATAATGATCCTAAGGCACCGATTTTTAATATTGCCCATTGCGGGATGGTGGGTGATTTATATGAGGTAATTCCAGAGCTTCTGAATATGATTGAAGAAAATGAAATGCAAAACGATACAGAAACTCAAGAAAGGATGGTAATCTAAATGAATTACAAAAAGGTGGAAACAGAAGATATCGCATTTCTAAAAGGGCTAATGCCTTCAGACCGAATTTTCACAGCTTCTGAGATTGGAGAAGATTACAGTCATGATGAACTGGGCACGGTTCATGCCTATCCCGAAGTGTTGTTAAAAGTTACTTCAACAGAAGAAGTATCAAAGATCATGAGATATGCTTATGAACATAATATTCCAGTTGTTGTTCGGGGATCAGGAACCGGCTTGGTAGGAGCCTGTGTTCCCTTGTTTGGTGGCATCATGCTGGAAACAACTTTAATGAATAATATTCTGGAACTGGATACAGAGAACCTGACGATTACTGTTGAACCAGGTGTTTTGCTAATGGAACTTTCAAAATATGTGGAAGACCACGATCTTTTTTATCCTCCAGATCCAGGTGAAAAATCGGCGACCATTGCCGGTAATATCAGCACCAATGCGGGTGGCATGCGGGCAGTCAAATATGGCGTGACCCGTGATTATGTACGAGGACTGACGGTGGTACTGGCCAATGGCGAAATTATTGAGCTGGGCGGCAAGATTGTCAAGAACAGCTCAGGATACAGCTTAAAGGATTTGGTAGTCGGTTCAGAAGGTACCCTATGTGTGATTACAAGAGCAATTTTAAAACTACTACCCTTACCGAAAACGACTTTAAGTCTTCTGATTCCCTTTGATAATATTAGTGAAGCGGCTGGAATCGTTCCCAAAATCATTAAATCCAAGGCTATTCCGACTGCCATTGAGTTTATGGAACGCCAGACCATTTTATTTGCGGAAGAATTTCTCGGCAAAAAATTTCCGGATACCAGCAGTAATGCCTATATCCTGCTGACTTTCGACGGAAATTCCAAAGAACAGGTTGAAACGGAATATCAGGTAGTTGCTGATCTTTGTCTTGCCGAGGGGGCCAAAGACGTTTATATTGTGGATACCGATGAACGCAAGGAATCAGTGTGGTCAGCGCGAGGTGCTTTCCTAGAAGCCATCAAAGCTTCGACAACGGAAATGGATGAATGTGATGTGGTCGTTCCCCGTAATCGGATTGCCGAATTTATCGAATTTACCCATGAACTGGCTGAAGAAATGGGCGTTCGGATACCAAGCTTTGGTCATGCCGGCGATGGGAATCTGCATATTTACGTGTGTCGCGACCAGCTTGATGACAGTCAGTGGGAAGAAAAATTGACTCAGGCGATGGATCGCATGTATGCGAAAGCCCTTGATTTTCAGGGACTTGTATCCGGTGAGCATGGAATTGGTTATGCTAAACGTAAATATCTGTTTGATGATTTTGGAACCGAGCACCTAGCACTGATGGCGGGTATAAAACAAACATTTGATCCAAAAAACCTGCTCAATCCCAAAAAAGTATGTCAGCTTTAGGAGGGGTAAATGAATAATTTTGTATTGTTTTTAATAGCGATGGTTCCGGTTGTCTGGCTGATTATTTCTCTGGGGGTCTTAAAGATCCCCGGCCAGAAAGCCTGCCCGATTGCGTTGGGTATAACGATCATTCTCAGCATTCTGGTTTATAAAATGCCGATTACGGAAAGTCTGACAGCCGCCTTAGAGGGGGCGGCAATGGCTATCTGGCCAATTTTTCTGGTCATTATAGCAGCCGTTTTTACCTATAATCTGGTTACCTATACAGGTGGGATGGAAACCATTAAAAAGATGATGAGTTCGGTATCGACCGATCAACGGATTCTGGTATTAATTTTAGCCTGGGGTTTTGGTGGCTTTTTAGAAGCGATTGCCGGTTTTGGCACCGCTGTTGCCATCCCGGCCAGTATCCTGGCGGCATTAGGATTTAATCCGGTTTTTGCGGCAATTATCTGCCTGATTGCCAATACCACGCCGACGGCCTTTGGTGCAATCGGCCTGCCAGTCAGCACCTTGGCATCGGTAACGGGACTCAATGTAAACGATTTATCATTTACCATCGCAATTCAATTATTTTTGATGATTGTGATCATTCCCTTTATTCTGGTCATGATTACCGGAAAAAGCCTTAAAGCTTTGAAAGGAGTCTTTATGATTACGCTGATGGCAGGTTTATCCTTTGGTCTGCCTCAGATCTTCGTCGCCAAATATCTGGGGGCGGAACTGCCAGCGATTGTCGGATCAGTAATCTGCATGGGAGTGGTTGTTTTAATGGCGAAAATATTTTATAAAGATACGGCAGCCCCAAATATAGAAAAGATTGAAACAAAAACAGCTGTTATGGCCTGGTTACCCTTTATACTGGTATTTATCATCATTATTCTATGTTCATCGCTATTTCCTATGATCAATACCCCGTTAAAAGAGCTGTCAACAACTGTTCAGATCTACACCGGTCAACATGGCAAACCGATGACCTTTTACTGGTTGGCGACACCGGGGACCTTGATCATTATTGCCACTTATCTGGGCGGTCTGATTCAGGGTGTTAAATTTACTGAGATTACTGGCATTCTAAAAAATACCATTAAACAGATGGGGAAATCAGCCATCACGATTGTGGCAATCGTCGCCCTGGCTAAAGTGATGGGATATAGTGGCATGATTGGGGCCATTGCGTCGGTTTTGGTTTTAATCACCGGAGATTTTTATCCCCTGATAGCGCCGCTCATTGGTGCATTGGGTACTTTTGTAACAGGCAGTGACACTTCGGCCAACGTTCTATTTGGCGGCCTTCAGGTGGAAGCGGCTAATGCCATTGGGATGAGCCCATATTGGCTGGCAGCGGCTAATACAGCTGGGGCGACCGCCGGTAAAATGATTTCGCCGCAAAGTATTGCAGTCGCAACAGCAGCAACTGGCATCATCGGGAGTGAAGGTAAAATTTTGCAGGCAACGATGAAGGTTTGTGCGATCTATGTGCTGATTATCGGACTGGTAGTTTTCTTTGGCGCACCCTTGATGGAAGGTTTACTGAGTAGCTTGGGATAACTAAAAAGACATCGTATCAATTATGAAACGGTGTCTTTTATAAAACAATCGATAATTATCCCGGATGTTACCATCCTGAAATGATCAAGAATCAGTGAGCCGTGGATAAAATGGGGCTCTCTATAACTTTTTACTCAGCCAATAACCGTTTTGACAGATTGCATAATTTCTTCAAAAAGCTGAGGCTCCCAGGCGCTGCGTCCGATAAATAGGCCATCCACGTTTTCAAGTTGCGCATAGTCACTGGCGTTATTAATATTAACACTTCCGCCAAATAGCAATGGAATATCATCTCCATTTTTTCCATAACGTTCAATCAATACGCTTCTTAGAAAGTTATGGATTTCATTCACGTATGGCGTTTCGGCCGGAGTGCCACCAACACCGATAGCCCAGACCGGCTCGTAAGCAATCCAAAAATGACCGATGGCGGCGGCAGAAATATCAGTCAAAGCAATTTTGAGCTGCTTGGCCAGCATTTCTTTGGAGACGCCATAGTTTTTATTTTCTAATTTCTCACCGATACAGATTAAAGGATTAAAGCCATGTTTAAGCGCGGCTAAGGCTTTTCGGTTAACTGCCTCATCCGTTTCGTTGAAATATTGTCGACGTTCCGAGTGCCCCAATTCAATGATATCCAGGCCAATTTCTTTTAGCATGAGTGGTGAGATTTCTCCAGTAAATTGTCCGAAATCTTCCTCGTGCATATTCTGCGCTCCCAATTTGAGCAGGCTGTTGGCAGTTTGAATCTCTTCCTTGATCTTCCAGAGATGGGTATAGGGCGGAATGATAAAAAAGTCAAAGCTTTCATATTTTTTAATAATGGGCATTAATTGCTTTGTATAGTTAATGGCTTCAGCCAGGCTTTTATTCATTTTCCAGTTGGTTCCCAGCAAAAATTTTTTCATAAGCAGCCTACTTTAGATAGGTCTTTTCCAGCTGCCGCATTTTTTCAACCTTTCGGGTTGAGCCGCCACCTTGGAATTGACTTTTTAACCAGGCTTCAGCGATCATTTTAGCCAGTTCAACGCCGATTACTCGGGCGCCCATGGTTAAAACATTGGCATCATTACTTTTGGCCAAACGTTCAGCCGAAAAAACATCATGACAGGTTCCGGCAAAAACACCAGGTACTTTATTGGCCATCATGGCAACACCCAGACCAGTTCCGCAGAAAAGAAAACCACGGTCATATTTACCATCCTTAATAGTTTCGGCCAGATTAAAGGCAATTTCCGGATAATCACATTCGTGGGATTGGGAATATTTTAAGTCAGTGACATCGTAACCGGCTTTTTTCAAATAATCAAAAATCTGATCCTTAAAATCAATGGCAGCATCATCACAATCAATAGCAATTTTCATAATGTTCTCCTTTATAATGGTAGGGTAAAAGTTTTGCAGAGGCTAACATGGGCTGTAAAAATTTATACAGCAGTTAATAGCTTTCGTGTCGCTTAAGGTATTCATTTTATCAATACGATATCATTATGGCACAGTGCATTATCTTTGTAAAGACTGGCTTTTCTGCAATCTAAAGCATTTTGTGAAATAAACTAGGATCATTTATCGTTTTAGTGCTTAAGCAGGGTGTAAAGGCTTTAGATTCCGATTAACAAATAGTATTGATATAGGGATATTGAACAGATAGTTTTTTCAGGAAGAAAAATGGAGTGATGATGGAAAAAGTAATGATAATAAAAAATAAAAATGGCTTACATACGCGTGTTGCTGCGATGGTTGTCAGACAGGCTCAAATAATTGAAAAAAAATATAAGTGCCAGTTATTCATCAAACGTTTAAACTCTCGTTCGGGAGTTCCCTGCAATTCGGTTTTACCACTGGTGTCTTTAAAAATAAAATATGGTGAAAGTGTCGTGGTGTTTTGTGATCGTCCCACAGGAGAAGAAGCGGTTTTGATGCTGACTGATTTTCTTGAACAGACACCTCAGTTTGAACTGCCGGAGACTGAGGCGGTTGATAGCTTGTTACAGGAAAGTACCCTGGCCAGTGAAAAAATCTTTGAGAGCATCAATAATGGACTGATTGCGATGGACAGCCAGGGGATTATTAATATATTCAACCGGGCGGCCGAAGAGATTACCGGCATTAAAGCCAGTGATATCATCGGGAAAAAAGGTGATGACTGGGTACCTAACTTTAATCTTCAGGATTTACTTCAGTCAAAAGACGAAAAATTAGGGCTTAAACACAAAATTGGGAAAAAATGGGTCATTACAAACAAAAGTCCGATTATTGTCGGAGATGAAATTGTTGGTGGCGTTGTTGTTTTTCAGGATATTTCGCAGATCGAAGAAATGTCCTGGGAATTGCATAGTATCAAAGAACTGAAAGAAAAACTCAATACCATTCTGGAAACAGTGGATGATGGGATCTGTATGATTGATCAAAGCCGTCAGATTACTTATGTCAACTATCCATTTGTTAAAATGTTTAAAAAAGAAGGGACACAGGTGCTGTCTAGGCATATAGGAGAACTGTTTCCCCAGGAAAAATTTTCGGAAGCATTCTTTATGGGGCAACAGGATCTGATGATTAAAACCGACAGTGGACGAGAATTCATCATGATGTCTCGACTGATCGTAATCGAAGAAAAATGCCGGGGGAATGTTCTGGTTGCTCGGGAAGTCACAGAAATTGAAAAGTTGGCGGAACGCGTGGAAGCCTTAAGTGCCAAAGCCTCTTTTTTACAGGATGAATTATCAAAGAAAGAGGAACTGAATCCGTCCTTTAACTGTATCATGGGGAAAAGCGGGGCCTTAATTGAAAGTCTGACCATTGCTTCAAAAGCCGCTCGTACAGACGCGACTGTTTTAATCCGAGGTGAAAGCGGAACTGGTAAAGAACTAGTGGCCAGAGCAATACACCGAGCCGGTGCTCGAGGTGATAAAGCCTTTGTCAGTATGAATTGCGCAGCGATTCCTTCAAACCTTCTGGAAAGCGAATTATTTGGTTATGAAAAAGGTGCCTTTACGGGCGCATTTAAGGAAAAACGGGGAAAATTTGAGCTGGCTGATGGTGGTACGATTTTTCTCGATGAAATTGGGGATATGGACAAAATGATGCAGGCAAAACTTCTGCGCGTTTTACAAGAACAGGAAATTGAGCGCATTGGTGGCATCAGACCAATTAAAATTGATGTGAGAGTGATTGCGGCAACCAATGCACCACTGGAAAAAATGATGGAAGAAGGGTCATTTCGAAAAGACCTTTATTATCGCCTCAATGTCATTACCGTTATGCTGCCCCCTTTACGACAGCGAAAAGGGGATATTCCCCTTCTTGTTGAACATTTTTCTGAGAAAATCAGTAGAAAGTATGATTTGCCACATTGTACGATTACGAAAAAAGCCTTAGCGGCTCTGGAACAGTATCAATTTCCAGGTAACGTCCGGGAGCTTGAAAATATCATCGAATCAGGTGTAACCTTGTCAAATAATGAGTGGGTGACGATTGATGATTTGCCGGCTTATTTAAGACTGTCTGATCATGACTTGGAAAAAGACGAAAAGCGATATGATTGGAGTGGGGAAAATATCCCCACACTTGAAGAGGTGGAAAAAGAGCTGATAGGAAAAGCATTAAAAAAAGCTGGATCATACCGACAAGCGGGGATATTACTGGGGATCGATCACAAAACTGTGGCTGCTAAAGTGAAAAAATATCAACTTTCTTAAATTTGGCATGAAGTTTGCATGTTTAAAAAGCAGAACTCAGAAAAGGAGGATCGATAATGACAGGTGTGATTATTGTATCCCATAGTGAAAAGCTGGCCGAAGGCCTGCGGGATATTGTGATGGAAATGAATGATGGCAGTGTGGAAATCATTGCTGCTGGTGGAACTGGTGACGGACGGGTCGGTACCAATACAAATCGAATAAAAAATGCCATTGAAACGCTGCAGGATAAGGATCAGATCCTGATTTTTGTGGATTTGGGATCAGCAGTTATCTGCAGTGAAACAGCCATTGAAATGCTGGATGATGAAGGGCTGCAGGATAAGGTTCATATTGTGGATGCGCCGCTGGTTGAAGGTGTTGTCGGCGGGGTGGTTCAGGCGACAATTTGTGACGATTTGGATTTGATTGTGGCAACGGCAAAAGAGGGGGCGACCATTCAAAAAGTCAGTTAATGGGGAATAAATACCCAGATGGGCTAAAACTCCCCGATAAAATTAACCCTTTTTGTTAAAAAGGCCTAAATTAGGCGGATTCATATTGGCATGAATTTTGCATATTTTTAGAAAACGTATTCAAATAATTTTCAGGAGGATAAGATGAAACGATTAATTAATGATGCTTATGACGTAGTTGAAGAAATGCTGGAAGGTTATGTGACCGCCCACAAGGATCATGTGGTCATGGATGAATCATCTGAAGCCCAGGGACGGGTTGTTGTCAGTAAAACAGCTAAGCAGAAAGATAAGGTAGGCGTAATTATCGGCGGTGGATCAGGCCATGAACCATTATTTTTAGGTTATGTGGGAAAAGGATTTGCTGATGCAGCAGTAATCGGAAATATCAATACTTCACCCTCTCCAGATCCATGCTATGCTTCTGTAAAAGCTATTGATACCGGCAAAGGCTGTATTTACCTGTATGGAAATTATGCTGGTGATGTTATGAATTTTGATATGGGTGCAGAAAAAGCAGACGAAGAAGATGGTATTCGAGTTGAAACCGTATTAGTAACGGATGATGTTATTTCTTCTGAAAATATCGAAGATCGCCGAGGTATTGCTGGAGATTTCTTTGTCTTTAAAGCAGCCGGTGCCAAAGCTGAAATGGGTGGAGATCTGGATGAAGTTGTAGCAGCTGCAAAAAAATGTAATGACGTAACCAGAACCATGGGTGTGGCGATGTCATCAGCAACGCTTCCTTCAAAAGGTGGTCCGATTTTCGAGATGGAAGACGGCGATATGGAAATCGGGATGGGCATTCATGGTGAACCAGGTGTTCGACGCGGTAAAATCGAACCGGCTGACAAAGTTATTGATCAGATTATGGAACCAATCTTGGCTGATCTGCCTTATGTGGAAGGCGATGAAGTATATGTATTAGTCAATAGTTTAGGGGCGACACCGATTATGGATTTGCATATCTGCTTCCGAAGAGTGGCTCAGATCCTGGCTGAAAAAGGTATCACAATTTATAAGTCACTGATCGGCTCCTATGCGTCATCAATGGACATGGCTGGCATGTCAGTGACGCTTGTAAAACTGGATGATGAAATGAAAGAATTATTGGATTATCCTTGTGATACCCCGTACTTCAAACAGTTTTAAGCAATTGAAATAATTGATTTCAAACAAAATGCTTTGTTTGGAAAGTAAAAGTATCAGTCTATCGGAGTAGGCAGTCTGTTTTTGAATGACAAAAATGTTTGAGATTGCAGTGCTTTTATTGAAAATTTTTGCGGGTTGGCAGAACTGCCAGCCCTTTAACACTTTAGGAGGCATGAAAACATGAGCGAATATATACTGAATAAAGATTATTTTATTAATGTAATCACTGATCTGATTGCATTGGCAGAGGAGAAAAAAGAATATTTTTCAGAGCTTGACTCTGCTATTGGAGATGGCGATCATGGTATGAATATGAGTATTGGCTTTCGGGAAGTCAATAAAAACCTGGAAGAATGGAAAGCGGGAGATATCAATTCCCTTTTTAAAAATGTCGGAACGGCTCTACTTGATAAAGTCGGCGGGGCTTCTGGTCCTTTATATGGCGGATTTTTCACAAAAATGGGGTTGCCGGCCAAAGGTAAAGAAGCGGTGACCTTTGATGATTTTGTGGAAATGATGGAAGCAGGTGTGGCGATTATTGAAAAACGAGGCAAAGCGGTAGTTGGTGACAAGACCATGGTGGATACTTTAAGACCGGCTGTGGATGCTTTGAAAACGGCTTATACAGATGAAAAAATGGCTCCTAAAGAAGCCATGAAAAAAGCACTTGAAGTGGCTGAGGCAGGATCTGATTCAACCATCCCGCTGGTTGCTAAAAAGGGCCGAGCCATGCGGCTGGGTGAAAGAGCCATTGGTCATCGAGATCCCGGATCGGCATCGAGTGCGGCGATTATGGGGATTTTTTATAATAACATGCCATAAGAATTTTAAGAAAACCCGTTTTGGCAAAAGCTGTTTGCTTTCAGTTTTGCCAAAACGGGTTTTTAATTTTGGGCTGAAATACAGCGGCGGCAAAAGTTTTCTAAAGTGATGTAAAGGGTTGGCAAATTAACGTGATAAAGTGTATAATAGGCTTTGTAATATTTTAGGAAAAGAGGAAAACAGGAATGAAAAAGAAAAGTATTGCTGGTCTGTTGGTGCTGTTGTTAAGTCTCGCTATTTTACTGTCGGGCTGTTCAAGTTCTGATACTGGAGAATCTGAAGCGACAAGCAGTAACGATGATCAAACCTTTGTAGTTGGTCTGGATGATTCTTTCCCACCGATGGGATTTAGAGACGAAAATAATGATATCGTTGGCTTTGACGTGGATCTGGCTAAAGAAGTTGCTCAGCGCTTGGGCATGGAAGTTGTCTTACAGCCCATTAACTGGGACACAAAAGAACTGGAACTGGATTCAGGTAATATTGATGTCATCTGGAACGGTCTAACCATTACTGAAGAAAGAAAAGAAGTGATGGACTTTACCCAACCTTACCTGGAAAATGATCAGGTGATTGTGGTAAAAAGCGATTCTGAGATTGCCACAAAGGCTGATCTTGCAGGAAGAAATATTGGGGTTCAAAAAGGATCGTCAGCTTATGATGCTTTTACGGCCGATGAAATCAGCAGCCAGGTTGCTGAACTGTCTGAATATCCAGAAAATGTGTCGGCTCTGACAGATCTGGGGATTGGTCGAATTGATGCAGTTATTGTTGACTCGATTGTAGCCAAATACTATATCACTTCTGAAAATGCCGAGTACAAAATTTTAGATGAAAGCCTGGCTCCAGAACAATACGGTGTCGCTGTTAAAAAAGGCAATACAGAGCTTTTGGATCAAATTCAGGAAGCCCTTGATGCCATGAACGAAGATGGAACAGCAGCAGAGATTTCAACTAACTGGTTTGGCGAAGATATTGTCATAAAGAACTAATTGAATGCAAGTCATGGCACGTCGAAACAGATATTTTTATCTGTTTCAGCGTGTCGACAAGCCCCATGCCGATCAATTTAATTGGGTAGATTGCTGCAGGTTCGGATAGTTGCTATCCGATTTTTTTTCGGAAAATGAAGGCGCACGGATAGAAAAAGGGAAACCTTGATGGAACTGACATGAAAAAGGTTTTTGTTTTTCTGTTCGTGGAACGAGGTTCGCTCAAGGCGTGATGCGCTGAAAGATATTTTGCTCAATTTGCAAGATGCCAGGGCTAGGCTTGTGGAATGTGACAAGTGTGATGCCATTACCTTGGTGCAGGTAATGAGTGGATTAAACAGTCTAGCAGTTATATAAAGAATTATTTTCAGGAGATATTTATGTCGGATTTTATCAGTTATTTTTTAGGAATTGCTCTGCCAATGTTGCAGGGATTAGGGGCTACTTTAAGTGTTTTTGCAGTAACCATTGTGACTTCTATTCCGCTTGGTTTTTTGTTTACACTAATGGTTAGGAGCCATTTGAAAGCGGTACAGGCCTTTGCCAAAGGATATATTTATGTGCTTCGGGGAACACCGCTTTTACTGCAATTGATGTTTGTTTACTTTGGTCTTCCACTCTTGCCTGTTGTTGGAGATTACCTGGTATTTGGACGCTTTCAGGCGGCCTGCATTGCTTTTTGTCTGAATTATGCGGCCTATTTTGCCGAAATTTTCAGAGGTGGCTTGCTGGCCATTGATAAGGGGCAATATGAAGCGGCCAAAGTTTTAGGATTAACAAAGTTTGAAACTATGACCAGGGTAGTGATCCCACAGATGGTGCGGGTTTGTTTGCCGTCGATTAGTAATGAAACCATCACCCTGGTTAAAGATACGGCCCTGGTCTCAGTGATTGCTGTTGCAGAAATCCTGCATTATGCCAAAACAACAGTTAATCGTGAAGGGGATACCTTTGCTTTTATTGTGGCGGCTCTTATTTATCTGGCCATTAATTTTGTAATTACGCTGATCTTCAAGAAACTTGAGTCCAGATATGAATTTTAGGAGAAAAAAATGGAAGTTATAAAAGTCAGTCAATTGAATAAAAGCTTTGGTGAAAACCATGTTTTAAGAGATATATCTTTTACCGTTAATAAAGGTGATGTAATTGCTATAATTGGGTCATCGGGGTCGGGAAAATCGACATTATTAAGATGCTTGATAGATCTTGAGAAAGCTGATCAGGGTGATATTATAATTGAAGGGAAAGCCCTTTTAAAAGAAGGTCTTTATCCGGCCGCGTCTGATATTCGGGAAATTATTATGAAGATGGGAATGGTGTTTCAGCATTTCAATCTCTTTCCCCATCTGACTGTGCGAGAAAATCTGGAATTGGCACCAAAGGTTGTTAAAAAACAGGAAACAGCGCAGATGCGGGAGAAATGTGAGACTTATTTAAAGAAAGTGGGGCTGTCTGAGCGCATTGATGCTATGCCCTCAACGCTTTCAGGGGGCGAAAAACAGCGGGTGGCAATCGCCCGGGCCTTGATGATGAACCCGGATATTCTCTTGTTCGATGAACCGACTTCGGCCTTAGATCCGGAATTAACCGGTGAAGTGCTGAATGTTATGAAGAGTCTGGCCGAAGAACATATGACCATGGTGGTTGTGACCCACGAAATGGGATTTGCCCGAGAGGTTGCCAATAAGGTGCTGTTTATGGATTCAGGCGTTATTCTGGAAGAGGGGACGCCGGAGGAGATTTTCCTGCACCCGCGCGAGCCGAGAACCTGTGAATTCTTAAAAAGTATTATTCGCGAAAAAACAAAAAAAAGCTTTCGCCTTAAAAGATATAAAAAATAAATAACCCGTCGCAAAAGATCGGTAATGATCAAAGCGGCGGGATTTTTAAATATTGGGATTAAAATTGGGGTGATGGGGAGGTGCCATTTTACCTTCCAGCAAGATGAAGTAGCTTAAATAAAAAAAACTACTGAAAAAACAGTAGAAAGTATTGACAAATAAAACATCTTGTGATAGCATATAAAATTGCATTGGTATCTTTTAAAATGAGGTTTCTATGCTTCTGCGTGCGTTTTAATAGAAGCGAAATCCGGGTAAATATTTTATTCCCAGAACTGATCAAAGGGGATGGTCAACAAAATCACTGTATCCGATTTCCTGTTTATAATAACACATGGAGAGATGAAAAACAACAGGCAAATTTTGATGAACATGACTTCTATTTATAGCATATTCATCAGTTGCCGAGTATTTTTGTGAGGGGTGATAGCGGATGGAAATAATGCATCCTGAGAAAAATGGATTGAGAACACGCCAAAGCTTTTCCAAGATTAAAGAGGTCATTGAAATGCCCAATTTAATCGAAGTCCAGAAAGATTCTTACGATTGGTTTATTGAAAAAGGGCTACGGGAAGTATTTGATGACATTGACAAAATTGAAGACTACACCGGGAATTTAGTTTTGGAATTTGTGGATTACTCCATTGAAGGAGAACCAAAGTATTCGGTAGAAGAGTGTAAAGAAAGGGATCAAACCTATTTTATACCTCTAAAAGTAACTGTTCGACTGATCAATAAAGAAAAGAACGAAGTAAAAGAACAGAAAGTATACATGGCGGATTTACATAAAATGACCGAAACCGGAACCTTTATTGTAAATGGTGCCGAAAGGGTTATCGTTAGTCAGCTGGTGCGCTCACCCGGCGCTTATTTTTCACTGACACGAGATAAACTTGGAAAAAAACTGTTTTCAGCTCAGGTCATTCCTAATCGTGGGGCCTGGCTGGAATATGAAACAGATTCCAACGATATTATGTACGTCAAGATTGACCGAACCAGAAAGTTACCCATTACTGCTTTAATCAGAGCGCTGGGATTGGGAACCAATCAGGAAATTCTCGATTTTTATGGAGATGATCTGCGTTTGATCGAAACCATTAAGAAAGATGAAAATAACAACATGAAGTCCACTCGAGATGGACTGATTGAGATTTACAAGCGACTCAGACCTGGTGAACCCCCAACAGTAGAAAGTGCTCAATCGCTTCTGAACTCCATGTTTTTTGATGATCGCCGATATGATCTGGCGAAAGTCGGACGACATAAATATAATAAGAAACTGGCACTGGCAACCAGAATATCTGGACAGCGTGCCGCTGAAACCATCATTGATACTGAAACCGGAGAAGTATTTGTAGAAGCCGGCGAGATTATTTCCAACGAGGTGGCCGTTGAGATCCAGAATGCCGGTATCAATGTCGTTGATGTTCGGGTTGAGGAAGCCACTGAGGAGCGACCAGAAGGAACCACTGTTCGAATTATCGGCAATGGTTTTGTGGATATTTATGCGCAAGACATTCCTTTTGATATCGCCGATCTAAATATTACTGAAATGGTCTGTTACGAAGTGCTCAAGGATATCCTCGATACCGACACCAGTGATGAAGAAAAGAAAAAAATGATGAAAAAACGGATGGATGAGCTGGTACCAAAACATGTTCTGATCTCAGATCTCCACGCCTCCATCTCATATATTATTGGTCTTAATTATGATATCGGCGCTATTGACGATATTGACCATTTAGGAAACCGGCGGTTACGATCGGTTGGTGAACTGCTTCAGAATCAGTTTAGAATTGGTTTATCCCGAATGGAACGAGTGGTTCGCGAACGAATGTCAGTACAGGATGACGAGGTTTTAACACCCCAGGGACTGATTAATACCCGGCCGGTCAATGCTGCCCTGAAAGAGTTTTTCGGTTCCTCGCAGTTATCCCAGTTTATGGATCAGACCAATCCTCTGGCAGAATTAACCCATAAAAGACGTTTGTCGGCACTGGGGCCAGGTGGTCTTAGCCGTGAACGTGCCGGATTTGAAGTGCGAGATGTTCACCATAGTCATTATGGTCGTATGTGTCCGATTGAAACCCCTGAAGGTCCTAACATCGGTTTGATTGGTTCACTCAGTACTTTTGCCCGGGTGAATGAATACGGATTTATTGAAGCGCCTTATCGAAAAGTGGTAGATGGCGTAGTGAGCGATCAGATCGATTATATTGCTGCTGATGAAGAAGGTCGTTACACCATCGCCCAGGCTAATGAGCCCCTGGATGAAGATGGCCGATTTGTTCGCAAGCAGGTAACCGGACGTGCCGGCAGCAAGCGAGATTTCGTTTTGATTGCCGCAGATCGTGTCGATTACATGGATATTTCGCCGAAACAGGTTGTTTCTGTCGCGACATCACTGATTCCTTTTCTTGAAAATGATGATGCCAACCGAGCCCTGATGGGTGCCAACATGCAGCGTCAGGCGGTGCCGCTTTTAATACCAAAAGCGCCAGTTATTGGAACCGGGATGGAACATAAAGCAGCTAAAGATTCCGGCGTTTGCGCCATTGCAAAAAAACCAGGGATTATTGAGCGTGTCGAAGCGGCCTGCATCTACATTCGAAATGATGACGGTGGTCTGGATAAGTATCCATTGATTAAATTCAAACGGTCTAACCAGGGAACCTGTATGAATCAGAAGCCTCTGGTCTCCAAAGGACAGCGGGTAGAAGCAGGCGAGATTATTGCCGATGGACCTTCAACTGAAATGGGTGAACTGGCTCTGGGGCAGAATATTCTGATCGGATTTATGACCTGGGAAGGTTATAACTACGAGGATGCCATTCTTATTAATGAAAAAATATTAAAAGAAGATGTATTTACATCCATCCATGTTGAAGAGTTTGAATGTGAAGCCCGGGAGACAAAACTGGGACCAGAAGAAATTACTCGAGACATTCCCAATGTTAGTGAAGATGCCCTCAAGAATCTTGATGAACGCGGAATTATCTATGTTGGTGCTGAGGTGAAATCAGAAGACATCCTGGTCGGAAAGGTTACGCCTAAAGGGGAAACGGATCTTTCAGCTGAAGAAAAACTGCTTCGCGCTATTTTTGGTGAAAAAGCCCGTGAGATTAGAGATACATCTCTTAAAGTGCCACATGGCGAATCCGGTATTGTTTTGGATGTCAAGGTTTTCTCCAGAGAAAATAAAGACGAAGACTTAAAACCGGGTGTTAATACCCTAGTGCGAGTCTTGATTGCCGTTAAAAGAAAGATTCAGGTTGGTGATAAAATCGCCGGTCGTCATGGTAATAAAGGGGTTATTTCCAGAATCCTGCCGGAAGAAGATATGCCGTTTTTACCAGATGGAACGCCATTGGAGATTGTCTTAAATCCACTAGGGGTACCATCACGAATGAATATCGGTCAGGTTTTGGAGGTTCATCTGGGTATGGCTATGCGAGAACTCGGCTATCATATTGCCACGCCGGTATTTGATGGTGCCAACGAGGATGATATTATGCAACTTCTTGGCGATGCCGGCCTTTCAGAAAACGGGAAAATCCAGCTTTTTGACGGACGGAGCGGAGAACCCTTTGATAATCCGGTAACCGTTGGCTATATGTACATTCTTAAACTTCACCATTTGGTCGATGATAAAATGCATGCGCGATCAACCGGACCATACTCGCTGGTAACACAGCAGCCACTGGGTGGTAAAGCTCAGTTTGGCGGTCAGCGTTTTGGCGAGATGGAAGTTTGGGCGCTGGAAGCTTATGGGGCGGCTCATACCTTACAGGAAATTCTGACCATTAAGTCAGATGATGTAGTTGGACGTGTTAAGGCCTACGAATCCATTGTTAAAGGTGAAAACATTCCCAAACCGGGAATTCCTGAATCCTTTAAAGTGTTGATGAAAGAGTTCCAGAGTTTAGGACTTGATGTTAACGTCTTGAATGATCAGGAAATGATCAGACTGCTCGATGAAGAGATGGACGAGCCGGATCCGATTGAAGAACTGTCAATCGAAATTGGTAAAACTGAAATCACTGAAGCAGATGAAGCACAACTGGAAGATACATACCAGATTAAATCAGCGGATGAAGACGAAGATGACGATATCTTTTTTGAATAATTATTTATATGAGCTATAGAAGGGAGCGAGCCATTTGTTAAACGAGGAATTCACCTTCAAATCTTTACAGATCGGATTGGCCTCACCTGATAAAATCAGAGAATGGTCACGGGGAGAAGTCAAAAAACCGGAAACAATTAATTATCGTACGTTAAAGCCAGAAAAAGAGGGGCTATTTTGTGAAAAAATATTCGGACCGCAAAAGGATTGGGAATGTAACTGTGGAAAGTACAAGCGTATTCGACACAAGGGTATTGTCTGCGAGAATTGTGGGGTAGAAGTTACCAAAGCCAAGGTTAGACGTGAACGGATGGGTCATATTGAATTGGCTTCTCCTGTATCGCATATCTGGTATTTCAAAGGGATTCCTAGTCGAATGGGCCTGATTCTTGAAATGTCGCCACGAAATCTGGAAAAAGTAATTTACTTTGCTTCTTACGTGGTAACAGATCCAGGGGAAAGTAATTTTGACTACAAACAGATTTTAACTGAGTCTGAATACAAGGAAGCCAAAGCTGAATTTGGCAATAAATTTACTGCTGGCATCGGAGCGGAAGCAATTCAGGAATTGCTGCGAACGGTTGATCTAGATCAGGAAGCAGAAGTTTTAAAAGAAGACCTTAAAGGCAGTTCTGGACAGAAAAAAATTCGTGTTGCCAGACGTTTAGAAGCAGTTGAAGCATTCAGAAGTTCGGAAAATCGACCAGAATGGATGATTCTTGAGACGATCCCAGTTATCCCACCGGAACTGAGACCAATGGTCCAGCTTGATGGTGGCCGTTTTGCAACATCGGATCTTAATGATTTGTATCGTCGGGTTATCAACCGAAACAACCGTTTGTTGAAGCTTCTGGAATTGGATGCGCCGGATATTATTGTTCAGAATGAAAAGCGTATGCTCCAGGAAGCCGTTGACGCGCTGATTGATAATGGTCGTCGGGGCCGAGCTGTTACTGGTCCTGGTAATCGTCCTTTTAAATCCTTGAGCGATATGCTTAAAGGTAAACAGGGGCGATTTAGACAGAACCTTTTGGGAAAACGTGTTGACTACTCAGGTCGATCCGTTATCGTTGTGGGTCCGGAACTGAAAATGTATCAGTGTGGTTTGCCTAAGGAAATGGCCATTGAACTCTTTAAGCCCTTTGTAATGCGTCAGCTGGTTGGACGTGGCTTATCACAGAACATTAAAAGCGCGAAAAAAATGGTTGAGAAACTGGATCCTCTGGTTTGGGACGTTCTGGAAGATGTTATTCAGGAACATCCGGTTTTATTAAACCGTGCACCTACCCTGCATCGACTGGGAATTCAGGCCTTTGAACCGATTCTGGTTGAAGGAAAGGCCATAAAACTGCATCCGCTTGTTTGTACCGCTTATAACGCCGACTTTGATGGTGATCAGATGGCTGTTCACGTGCCGCTGTCGGTTGAAGCCCAAGCTGAGGCGCGATTCCTGATGCTGGCCTCCAACAATATCCTAAAACCACAGGACGGCTCGCCGGTTGTTTCACCAACCCAGGATATGATTCTTGGCTCATATTATATGACCATGGAAAAAAAGGACTGTAAGGGTGTTGGTTCAGTATTTAGAGACCTCGATGAAATGGAAATGGCATACTACAATCGGGAAGTGGAACTACATGCCCGGGTTAAAGTTCGGATTACCAAAGACATCGATGGGGAGTTCGTGACACGTCTAGTTGAAGGAACAGTGGGGCGATTTATCTTTAATCAGGTTATCCCACAGGAACTTGGTTTCCAGAAACGTGAAAGCCTCGAAGATTTATTTAAACTTGAGATCGACATGCAGGTTACCAAAAAGACTCTGTCTCAGATTGTAGAACGCTGTTATAAAAACTTCGGTCCGACAAAAACTTCAGAAGTGCTGGATAATATTAAAAGATTGGGCTTTACCTTCTCAACCAAAGGCGCCATTACCGTTGGGGTCAGCGATATGGAAGTGCCGAGTAACAAGCAGGAAATTTTGGCAAAAGCCGATGAGAGAATCGCCGAAAATATGATGATGTATCGTCAGGGTTTCATCAGTGATGAAGAACGTTATAACAATGTTGTTACCATCTGGAACAAGGCCACTGATGAAGTAGCTGATGCCCTGTTGGATAACCTTGATACGCTTAACTCCATCAACATGATGGCGGATTCCGGAGCCCGAGGAAGTAAGAACCAGATTAAACAGCTGGCGGGGATGCGAGGCCTGATGGCCAATCCGACCGGTCGAATTATCGAGTTGCCGATTCGATCATCTTTCCGTGAAGGCCTTAATGTTTTGGAGTTCTTCTCCTCAACCCATGGAGCGCGAAAAGGTTTGGCCGATACGGCTCTTCGAACCGCGGATTCCGGTTACCTGACCCGACGTCTGGTTGATGTCAGTCAGGATGTGATTGTCCGTGAAGATGACTGTGGAACGACTCGTGGTTATGAAGTATCAGAAATTAATGATCATGGTGGTATGATCGAAAGTCTTGAAGAACGACTGGTTGGCCGCTACGCCTTTGAAGATGTGCTGCATCCGGAAACGGGTGAGGTTTTGGCCAAGGGTGACGAAATTATTACTGACGAAGTGGCAAAAACAATCGTTGATGCCGGTATTAAAAAAGTACTGATTCGGGCGGTCTTTAATTGTCAGTCACAATATGGTGTCTGTAAAAAATGTTATGGGGTGGATTTAACAACCTGGCGAACAGTAGAAATTGGTGAAGCGGTAGGAATTATTGCGGCTCAGTCAATTGGTGAGCCGGGAACTCAGCTGACCATGCGTACCTTCCATACTGGTGGGGTGGCATCGGCTGATGACATCACTCAGGGGCTACCTCGTATCGAAGAGCTTTTTGAAGCGCGTAAACCGAAGGGGCAGGCAATCATCTCTGAAATTGATGGTAAGGTTGATATTCAGGAAACCCAGAAAAAGCAGGAAGCAGTAATTACTGGCGACGATGGGGATACGAGAGTATACCTGATTCCTTATGGTTCACGACTACGGGTTCACAAAGGGGATGTCATTAAGGCTGGAGATGAGATCACCGAGGGTTCCATCAATCCAAGTGATATCTTGAGAATCCAGGGGATCGATGAAGTTCAGCAGTACTTACTCCAGGAAGTGCAAAAAGTATACCGTCAGCAGGGTGTGCATATCGGCGACAAGCATGTCGAACTGATTATCAGACAGATGCTGCGTAAGGTTAAAATTGAAGATGCCGGTGATACCAATCTGTTAACAGGCAGCATGGTGGATATTTTCAACTTTGAAGAAGAAAACAAAGCAGCATTGGAAGAAGGTGGCGAAATTGCAACAGCCAGCCGTGAACTTCTGGGGATTACCAAAGCTTCGCTAGCCACAGATTCCTTCCTGTCAGCCGCTTCTTTCCAGGAAACAACCAGAGTCTTGACCGATGCAGCCATTAAAGGCAAGGTCGATCCTTTAATCGGGCTTAAGGAAAATGTTATTATTGGTCAGCTGGTACCAGCAGGAACTGGCGTCAAAAGCTATGGCGAAATTGAACTGACCTATGAGCGCGAAGATGAAGAAGTATATAATGATTTAGAGGAAAGCTCTGATATCAATGAGACATCAGATATTTTGTTTGACGACGAACTAATTGATGCTCATGTTGAAGAAGAACAAAACAATGCAGAAGAATCCGTCATTAAGGACTTGGATATGTTCGACCTGGATTTCTTGGGAAAAGAATAATTCTTGACAATTGATCATTAAACGTGTATAGTAAGTTGGTATGTTTTTTATGGAGCTTTACAGGAGGTGAACGGGTTGAGCAATTTTAGTGAGGTCGCTAAAGTGATTGGTACCAAACAGACGCTCAAAGCTGTTAAAGAAGGCCGGGCCAAACAGGTAATTCTGGCTCAGGATACTGATGAAAAGCTTAAAATGGAAATAAAAAACGCCTGTGAACACTATCAGGTTGTGATTGAATATTTTGATACCAAGCATGGACTGGGCATCGCAGTTGGAATAGATCGCGCTGCCGCAGTTGTAGCAATATTAAAATAAAAGGCAGGCTGCTTGCAGCCTGCCATTAAAGTGATTAACAACTCATTGAGAGGTTAATATATATTTTAAAAAGGAGGTGCAGGACTAAATGCCTACCATTAATCAGCTTGTAAAAAAAGGAAGAGAACGTTCGGAAGAAAAAACTAAAACACCGGCGTTAAAAGCGAATCCTCAAAAACGAGGCGTGTGTACAGCAGTTAGAACATCAACACCAAAAAAACCAAACTCGGCTCTTCGAAAAATTGCTAGAGTTCGTTTAGTAAACGGAATGGAAGTAACCGCTTATATTCCAGGTATTGGACATAATCTGCAGGAACATAGTATCGTTCTTGTTAAAGGCGGACGTGTTAAGGATTTACCAGGGGTTCGTTATCGAATTATCCGTGGTGCGCTCGATACTGCAGGGGTTGACGCGCGAAGACAAGCTCGATCCAAATACGGGGCTAAAAAGCCTAAGAAGTAGTAGTCGTTATAGTGCTGCATATTAAAGCGCTCGAAAAAAGAGACCACATATATGTTAGTGACACTAAACGCACAACAACTCACGTTGGATGTCGAGTACCGATGAACATAAAATAATGTTAAGGAGGGAAGTAAAGTGCCTAGAAAAGGACCAGTTCCAAAAAGACAAGTATTACCCGATCCAATTTATGGCAGCATTGTTGTTACAAAGTTAGTTAACAATGTTATGC
This sequence comes from Eubacteriaceae bacterium, assembly GCA_030156895.1. Taxonomy (GTDB): domain Bacteria; phylum Bacillota; class Clostridia; order Eubacteriales; family Eubacteriaceae; genus Acetobacterium. The sequence continues at coordinate 86,792 of JASGLP010000004.1, forward strand.
TGGACGGGAAAAAAGGGGTAGCCCAGAAAATCGTTTATGAGGCTTTTGATAAAGTCAATGAAAAAACAGGTAAGGATGCGCTTGAAGCTTTTCAGGAAGCGTTAGCAAACATTACCCCTGTTCTTGAAGTAAAAGCCCGACGAGTTGGTGGGGCGACTTACCAGGTGCCAATTGAAATTCGTGCAGACCGTAAACAGGCGCTCGGATTACGCTGGTTAGTTAATTATGCTAGAAAAAGATCAGAAAAAACCATGAAAGACCGTTTAGCCGGAGAAATCATGGATGCGCTAAATAACAGCGGTGCTGCTGTCAAGAAAAAAGATGACACGCATGCAATGGCAGAAGCTAATAAAGCATTTGCTCATTACCGTTGGTAGTATTGAGTTATATAGTAAGAAAGGAAAGCATCGGTGTCTAGAGAGTATAGTTTAGAAAAAACAAGAAATATTGGTATTATGGCACATATTGATGCAGGAAAAACAACCACCACGGAACGAATTTTGTTTTATTCCGGAAAAATCCATAAGATTGGTGAAACCCATGAAGGGGGAGCCCAGATGGACTGGATGGAACAAGAGCAGGAACGAGGTATCACCATTACCTCGGCTGCAACAACCTGTTTCTGGAGAAATAACCGTATCAATATTATTGATACACCAGGCCACGTTGATTTTACCGTAGAAGTTGAGCGTTCACTGCGAGTGCTCGATGGTTCGGTTGCAGTATTCTGCGCCAAAGGTGGTGTTGAACCACAATCGGAAACAGTCTGGAGACAAGCTGATAAATATCATGTTCCACGAATGGCTTATATCAATAAGATGGACATTACGGGAGCGGATTTTTACAATGTTTTGGATATGATGGTTGACCGATTAAGTGCTAATCCTGTTCCACTTCAGTTGCCAATCGGTAAAGAAAGTGACTTTATTGGGATTATCGACCTGATCGAAATGAATGCCCGCATCTACAAAGATGATTTGGGCGAACAAATCGATATTGTAGAAATTCCGGAAGACATGGCCGAGCTAGCTGCGGAATACCGTGAAAAACTGATTGAATCGATTTCTGATTATGATGATGTTATCATGGAAAAATTCCTCGAAGGCGAAGAAATCGGAACTGATGAAATAAAAGCGGCTGTTCGTAAAGCAACGCTTAATGTTGATATTATTCCGGTTGTTTGTGGATCATCATATAAAAATAAAGGAGTTCAGCTGATGCTGGATGCCGTTATTGACTTCATGCCGTCACCTTTGGACGTACCACCAATTTCAGGGGTTAATCCAAACACTGAAGAAGAAGAAGTTCGTAAAGCGGGCGATGATGAACCTTTCTCTGCCTTAGCCTTTAAAATTATGACAGACCCATTTGTGGGTAAACTGGCATTCTTCAGAGTGTACTCAGGAACCATTAATTCAGGTTCTTATGTTTACAACTCATCAAAAGGAAAAAGAGAGCGTCTTGGTCGAATTCTGCAGATGCATGCTAATCACCGTGAGGAAATCACGACTGTTTATACAGGTGATATTGCTGCTGCAGTTGGACTTAAAGATACATCTACTGGGGATACACTGTGTATTGATTCAGCACCGATTATTCTTGAATCAATGGAATTCCCGGAACCAGTTATCCATGTAGCGATTGAGCCAAAAACTAAAGCCGGACAGGAAAAAATGTCGACTGCTTTACAGAAATTGGCTGAAGAAGATCCAACCTTCAGAACCAGAACGGATGAAGAAACAGGTCAGACAATTATCTCCGGAATGGGTGAACTCCATCTGGATATTATCATCGACCGTATGCTTCGTGAGTTTAAAGTTGAAGCTAATGTTGGAGCTCCTCAGGTAGCTTACAAAGAGTCGATTACTAAAGCTGTTGAAGCAGAAGGTAAATTTGCCCGACAGTCAGGTGGTCGTGGTCAGTACGGTCATTGTCTCATTCGAATGGAGCCTGTTGAACCAGGTACCGGTTATATCTTTGAAAACAAAGTTGTCGGTGGATCGATTCCGAAGGAGTTCATTAACCCGATTAATCAGGGGATTGAAGAATCAATGCAGAATGGTGTTCTGGCTGGATATCCAGTGTTAGATCTTAAAGTTACCGTTTATGACGGATCTTACCATGATGTGGATTCATCAGAAATGGCCTTTAAAGTGGCTGGTTCAATGGCGTTTAAGAACGGTATGCGAAAAGCTGATCCAGTTATTCTTGAACCAGTTTTTAAACTGGAAGTTGTTATTCCAGAAGAATATATGGGTGACGTTATGGGCGATATTAACTCCCGACGTGGCCGAGTAGAAGGTATGGAAATGCGTGGTGGTGCTCAGATTATTAAAGGTCTTGTGCCACTGGCTGAAATGTTTGGATATGCGACTTCACTGAGAAGTAAAACTCAGGGTCGAGGTGTCTACACGATGCAGTTCTCGCATTATGAAGCAGTTCCTAAAAATATTTCTGAAGAAATTATTGAAGGCAGAAAATAAAACAAACTATATTAATTAAGGAGAAGAACAAATGGCAAAATCAAAATTTGAAAGAACCAAGCCACATGTTAATATTGGTACAATTGGTCACGTTGACCACGGTAAAACAACATTAACAGCAGCGATTACAACTGTATTAAACAAACGATTCGGTACTGGGGAATCAGTCGCTTTTGAAAACATCGATAAAGCACCGGAAGAAAGAGAACGTGGGATTACTATTTCAACCGCTCACGTTGAATATGAAACCGAAGCTCGACACTATGCACACGTCGACTGCCCAGGCCATGCCGATTATGTTAAGAACATGATCACTGGTGCTGCTCAGATGGATGGTGCCATCCTGGTAGTAAGTGCTGCTGATGGTCCAATGCCACAGACACGTGAACATATCCTGTTAAGCCGTCAGGTAGGGGTTCCTTATATCATCGTATTCTTAAACAAAGTGGATATGGTAGATGACGAAGAACTGCTTGAACTGGTTGAAATGGAAGTTCGTGAACTGTTAGATGAATATGAATTCCCAGGTGATGATACACCAATTGTTATGGGTTCAGCACTGCGTGCTTTAGAAGATCCAGACGGAGAATGGGGAGATAAAATCGTTGAACTGATGAAAGCAGTTGACGAATGGATTCCAGAACCTGAACGAGATACAGACAAACCATTCCTGATGCCTGTCGAAGATGTCTTCTCAATCACCGGTCGAGGAACAGTAGCAACCGGACGTATTGAACGTGGGGTTGTAAAAGTTGGAGAAGAAGTCGAAATCGTTGGTATTCACGAAGTGAAGAAAACAACAGTTACCGGAATCGAAATGTTCAGAAAACTGTTGGACGAAGGTCGATCAGGCGATAACGTTGGAGCCCTGCTGCGAGGAATCGACAGAACACAGATCGAACGTGGACAGGTACTGGCTAAACCAGGATCAATTAATCCACATACACACTACATGTCAGAAGTATATGTCTTAACCAAAGAAGAAGGTGGACGACATACGCCATTCTTTGATGGATACCGACCACAGTTCTATTTCAGAACAACTGACGTAACTGGTGTAATCAAACTGCCAGAAGGCGTTGAAATGGTAATGCCTGGTGATAACGTACAGATGGAAATCACACTGATCACACCAATCGCTATCGAAGAAGGTCTGCGATTCGCGATTCGTGAAGGTGGACGTACAGTTGGATCTGGGGTTGTAGCTAAAATTATCGAAGACTAATTTTGAATATCAAATAAAAAAGATTCCGGTGCCATTCGATCAGTTCTTTGGCAAAAAGCAGCGAATCGAAGTTTCGCCCCTGAAAAGGGGCGTTTTTTTATAGGAGAGGTTGAAATGAAAAAATATATTAGTATTGAGATCGATAATCAGGTTGAATCAAACGGAAATGATTATAATAAAGGTTTTAGACGTTGTAAAGCGAATGACCTTGCAAAGCTGATTGATGAAAAAGCAAACGAATATGATGAAAAAGGTTATGATCTTTTTTCGATTACACCGATAATTCAAGGACAGCATGTAGTAGTTTCAAATGATGGCGGTTGGGCAAACAGTGTGACAGAAGGTGTAATCCTGACTTTTAAAAGAAGAGATTAGAGTAAATGACATTAAAAAAAGGAGCTGAGCTCCTTTTTTTATTCGAGATGTGATTTAATATAGTCGACGATCTCATTTTTCCCCACGCGGTTGATGCCTGAGTGTTCAATATCGAAGCCAGGGTCGACTGGGTGTCCAAGGACATTTTCCATCACGGTAACGACGCGTTCTCGGCAAAAGCCTCCTTGACACCAGCCCATACCCGCACGGGTTCGTCGTTTAATGCCATCAACTGTTGTGACTGGAATACCACGGTTCATAGCATCAACAATAGTTGCTTGAGCAACCTGTTCACAGCGGCAAATAACTTTTTCAGGACTGGATTCGAGTTCGATCAGCGGCTCAATTTCATGTGGCGGGAGCAGCGTTTTTCTTTCGATAATCGGTTTTCGGTGCGGATCAAAATTAGGATCGTCATTAAACTGACATCCCTCCTGTTCCAAGAGATCCAGAACCATATCTGCAATTGCGGGAGATGAAGTAAGCCCTGGAGACTGGATTCCGCCGCAATTGATAAATCCTTTTACAGCAGTTTTTTCAATCACAAAATCATCAGTGGAACTGACGGCGCGAACGCCGGTAAAACTTCTGATAAACTGCTTGATATTGATTTTGTCTGTGGTGTGACGTGCTTGTTGATAGATATTTAAAAGGCGGTCGGTGTGCGTATCTTTGTCGCCTGTATTCAGATTAACGGCATCGGGTCCAATGATTAAATTACCATAGTAAGTTGGAGAAACAAGAATGCCTTTACCCATTTTGGTGGGCATCTGAAAAAGGACTGTATTGGCAATTTTTCCAGATCCGCGAACCATCAGCATATACTCACCGCTGCGGGGTGTAATGGTAAAGGTGTTTAGACCGACCATTTGCTCAACCTGATCAGATTGTACACCGGCACAGTTTATGGCAAATTTGGATTGATAGGTGTTTTGATGCTGATCGTAAAGAATAAAGTGATCAGCCTCTTTTTTGATGGCAGATATTTCGGTGTTTAAGTAAAGCTTAACCCCATTAGCCACCGCGTTTTCAGCCAAGGCAATAGCATAACTGAAAGGGCAGCAGACCCCAGCACCTTTACAGTAAAGAGCGTGTTTTACTTCGGGGTTGACATTGGGTTCCAGATTCATAATCTGATCATGGTTTAAAATTTCAAGATCATCAAGCCCATTTTTAAGCCCATTTTCATAGAGTTCCTTTAGTTTTGAAAGTTGTTCATCCTCAAAGGCCAGAACTAGAGAACCAATTTTGTCAAAACCAAAATTCAGCTCTTGATTTAGACGATCAAATTGTTTTCTACCTTTATAACAGAGCCGACCTTTTACCTTTGAATGGGATTCGGCAAAACCGCCATGAACAATGGCCGAGTTGGCTTTCGTTGCGCCCATTGATACATCGTTTTCGCGCTCGATCAGAGCAACTGATAACTGATAACGACTTAAGGAGCGGGCGATGGATGTTCCAACAGCACCAGCACCGATAATAATAATATCGTACATCTTATTCTCCTAACTGTTTTTTAAAATATATACCCGGTTTCTTTTTTGGCTCTCACAAATTCATGAAAAAATTCACGCTGCATGTAAAGTTGGGGTGATATTTCAAATTGGTTGTAAGCCATAAAAAGCTTAGCAACACTGGCTTCGAATGAAATATTCTGGAGCGGAATTGCTCCAATTTCGATCAACTGATGACAGGATGCATAAAGGTCTTCGTTGATATTTTTGTAGGAAATCATATAATGATCGAGTTGAGGATTATTCTGGATAAAAGCTTTGAGCGATGTTCCTGATGTCCCCAGAACATTGCCACTGCCACAATGGTAAAGAGAATGAAGTACAGCTCTAACTGGTTTCGTCTTCAAATCCAGGCAGGAATAATCAAGTCCAGGATAAGCGCGTAAAGCAAAGATCTGATTTTTAAAAGTATCAATAATTGGAACAGTTTCGCCAGGCGGATGATAGAGTTCGGTGATCGTTGGATTCGTTTTTAGCGGCGGACAACAGAGACCGTTTTGATTATAAACGCCTAATGCTCCACCGAAACTCTGGAAATCATCGTAAAGCCAATCAGCTTCTTGTAGTCTGGTAGCAAGATGAACATAGACATTTTGATCACTGTTCTGGTAGAGAACAAAAAAGCCTGGCAGCTTTTGATTTAATATAAATGAAACACTGGCACTAAAATTTTCAATTGCATTGCTTTTGGGTTGGCCGATTGCATAGTTTGCAGCCACCAAAGCCACTGGAATTGGGGGGACATCAAGTCCGAAACTAAGCGCTGCAGCAGTGTAAGGCAGTGTATCAGAACCGTGCGCGATTAATATGCCTGAATAATGAGAATAGTCAACTTCCTGTAAAAGCTTGATGAGTTGTAGCCAGTGATGAGGTTCAGCATTTTCACTTAAAATTTGAAATGGTCGCATCAACTCAAAATCAACAGCAAAGTCTGAGGTCTGATGAAAAAGATCAACCAGGTCGTTACCCCGGGCTTCATTTACATCAATTCGTTTGTCTGAAACTGAGCTGCCAATGGTGCCACCAGTTAAAATAAGCAGAATTTTTTCCTTCTTTTGCATAAAATATCCTTTCAGATAAGAATAACGCAATTATATCACGAAATGCGAGTTTTAAAAAGAAAAGCCCTTTACAGGGTCTTCATTTTATAGCGGATCGTTTTGACCAAGGGCGGTGTTCATCATATAGGTATTGGAAAAATCCTGATTGGTTGCCAGTTCAATGTGAGTAGTGATCGGTGGAATCGTGTCGCAAAAACTGGCTTCTTCCTGAGATAAAAGATATAGTTGCACACCGGTTCCGGCACCGTTACCGATGGACCGAATGGGAACACCATCAATTTGCGGCAGGAGTCCGATATATTGAGCGTTTTTGATATCAATATAATTACCAAAAGCGCCGGCCAGAACAATCTCTGCCAAATCATTGCCTTTTATGCCGAATTCTCGGATTAAAAGACTGCAACCCGTATAAATTGCTGCCTTAGCCAGTTGTACCTGGCGAATATCTTTTTGCGTAATAATCATTTCTTTGCCATTAGGATTTTCGTCAGCGCTAACCATGACAAAGTAGCGCTGGTTTTTTTCGTCAATTCCAAAACGATCTCTTAATGGATGAGCGTTCAAGTCGCTGTCTTTGATGAAATTACCTTTCGCATAAATCAGTTTTTCGCGGTACAAGAAGGCGATTGCGTCAATGATACCTGATCCACAGAAACCAATTGGAGCAGCATCACCGATGACTTTACAGATAATATTTTTACCATCAAAAGTTATTTTTTCGATCGCGCCATGAGTTCCGCGCATACCTTGATGAATGCCGGCTCCCTCTAAAGCAGGACCGCAAGCAGTAGACGCACAGAAAAAGCGGTTATGATTGCCGACGGCAATTTCACCATTAGTTCCCAGATCGATCATCAAGCGCAGTTTATCGTCTTTAGGCAGGCTAAGAAGAACCGACGTCGTGTCGGCGCCGACAAAGCCACCAAGTAGCGGTAAAAACTCGACCTTACCGTTAGGATTCATAGGGAAATGAAGATCTTTTCCATCTTGAATAACCCCATCCTTTGAAACAGCAGTGAAAGGTGAAATACCAAGGTACATAGGGTTAATTCCCAAAAATAGATGGGCCATGGTACTGTTGCCGCAGAAAACACAATGGTAGATTTGTTCGGGACTAATGTTACTTTTTGAACAGAGGTTTGAAATAATTTCATTAATAGTTGAATGTATAGCTTTTTGAATTTTAGATAAATTTTCGGGTGATTTTGAGCCATAATCGATTCTCGAAATAACATCGCCACCAAAAGAGATCTGCTGATTTAAAGTGGAATGCTGATGAATTAATACTTCATTTGTTAAGTCGTATAAATAGCCGACGACAGAAGTTGTGCCGATATCAAAGGCTATCCCGTAGGCGCTTATTTGCTCATTGGCAGGGATCATGTCGATGATTTCTTCATTAAAGGTGACAATATTTAAATGGTTGAATCCCTTTTCATGAAAAGCGCTGACAGCTTCTTGCTGCAGTTTCAGATTTTTGAAGCGCAGCTTTGTATTGAGTACTTTGTTAATTGTTTCCAGATCGTAAGACCCTAAACCAGTTTTGAGCTGATCATAGGCAATTGAAAACACCTTAATCTGTGGATTGAAGGAAAAATCCTCCTGATTGCCACTTTCCAGAATTTGCGACTGCACCGCTTCTTGTGAAATAAAAACTTCAATTCCATTGGAAACTGGGTGTTGACAACTCAAGACTTCCGAAATCTGTCCGTTTTCCTTAATGGTTACCAGACATTTCTTACAGGTTCCTTTTCCACCGCAGACAAGATTTCGAGGATAGCCAGCTTGAGAACAGGCTTCAGCGATGGTTGTGGATGGTTCGCAGAGAATTTTTTTCTTTAATAAGGGGAATGATACTTCAATTGAGTGAGACATAATAATTCCTTTCTAATGACAAAGTAGTTTTAATATTAGCTAATATTATACGCTTTTAAGAACACGTTTGCAAGACGACGAAAAAAACTTGGAAATAAAACCTCATAAAAAGGAATTTAAAAACAAAAAAGATTGTTAAAAAATATCGCGCTTTATAGTAAATAAAACATGTTTTACAATTAAATAGACAAGCATCGATTTGATATAAGATGGATGAGAGAGGGAATATTATGAGTCAAAGTAAATATCGACTTCGAAATGACACGAATTATAGAATTGAAACAAATAAAGGTAATATTTTGCTTTGTAGATAAGATATTTATCGAGATAAACCGCTTTTTAGACGAAAAGTATGTCAAAAAAATGTCATACCAAATATTTGATTTTTACGATGAAATCATTTATCATTTCTATAGATGTTAAAAATTTATCAAAGTACTGGAGGAAATGTTATGGGATTTAAATCGGACATTGAGATTGCACAGGAAGCGACCCCTCAGGATATCAGAGAGATCGCCAAGAAACTGAATCTGACGGAAGATGATCTGGATCTGTACGGCAAGTATAAGGCTAAAGTGGAT
>JASGLP010000081.1 GCA_030156895.1 Eubacteriaceae bacterium
GTGGCGTGAGCTGCCACAATCCTGAAATCTAACGTTTCTATGGTTCTATTTGAGCCTGTTTTTTCAGCTCTAGTTTTTCATAGCTCACTTGACACTATCCTGTGGTAGCTGATATTTAGTTTCAGTACTCGTGGCATAGACCGTTACACTTTGATCTTCACTGAGTGCAGCAACCGGAACTAGCTCTGGCACTGATACAGATTGAGATGTTGCACTTCGGCGGGCTCAGAGGACATACCATTGTGACTCCCAGGATCAGTATTGAATGTCACCTCATTTCCATTGCTGGTAGCGACAATGGTTCTATTCACATAGGTTCTGTAAACCAGTATACCTCTGGCTTGAAGTCTATTCATCACTTTCTGTGTCGTATGACCATAGTTATTCCCTTTGCACGCTTATAACAACAACCTTATGATTGACCTTATCCTGGAATCTGTCACCTGTGGATGCTCGACTGCCATGATACCCGACTTTTAGGACAGTTACCGTTAAATCTGAACCGTTTGATACTATCTGCCTTTCTGAGACCGCTTCTGCATCTCCTGTTAATAAGAGTGATGTATTCTCATAGGTTGCTTTTACAACGATCGAGTAATCATTTGCATCGTCATATCTGGTTCCTTTAGGAGCTAAGATGGTCTTTTTGCTTTTTCCAGATGTCATGACTAATTTATACATTTTGTGAAGTCATTCTTTTCTTATCTAATAACAATTATCTGCGTACTTGTCAAGTTAGTTTATCGGTAGTATCATTGTATCAGGTATTAAAAATGTATTACTACCAAATTTAAACGAAAGGATTGATGACTGCGGTATTAAATTTCCAAAAAGGAACTTTTACAAAATAACTATTATGAAAGAAGGGATAAAATGGTTTTTGTTGCATGTGCCATTCTGGCAGAAGAAATAAAGTGTGCCATGAAAGAATTGGGAATACAAGATGAGGTCATTTTTATTGATCCAGCCTTGCATATTGATGATAAGCTATTAGAAGCAGCATTGATTGAGAAACTAAATGAAGCTCAAAGCAGAAATGATAAAATCGGATTGTTAATTGGTACGAGCTGCCATCCTAAGATGATGGAAATCGCGAAAAAATATGAGGCAAAAATAGCCCCAAAAGCAAACTGCACGGATCTTCTACTTGGTGATAAGATGAAAGAGCTGGATTCAGAGTGTAACAGTTTTTACGTTTCATGCGGATGGCTTGAGAATTGGCGAAATATTTTTGTTGATGGGTTGAAATGGGATGCCTGCGATGCCCGCCAGAATTTTGGGTCATATGAAAGAGTAGTCTTTGTGGATACTGGAATTGGTGAAGTTTCGGATGAAGATCAATTTGACTTTTTTGAGTATACACAAGTACCGATTGAACCATATGAAACTTCACTTGATCATTTCAAAGCACAAATCATGTCTTTATACAAAAAATAAAATACACCCACCAAGATAAGAAATCTCATTTTCAAAAATACAAGAAAATGAGATTTCTTTATCTGGAATCGTAGTAACCATTTTTTCAATGCACTTATGGTTATTTTGTTATCTGTACTTGAGCTCCCCAATGTGCGAGTTGATTAAGAATCGGCATCAAATCACGACAATCGTCAGTCAAAGAATATTCGACCCGCAATGGCATTTCCATAAATTGTTCCCGGGATATAAGCCCCTCTTCTTCCAGCTCTTTTAATGAACTTGCCAACATAGTATTTGTTATCCCTCTGATCTTGCGTTTCAGCTCATTAAATCTCGTTGTTCCGTCCTGAAAAAGAGCACATAAAATGGGTATCTTCCATTTTCCGCCAATTAGACTTAACGCACTTCCTAATGGACAATAGTCCATGCACGGACAATTGTCTTTACAAGGGCTATTATTTTGATCGTCAATTAAAGTCATTTTTTTCTCACCTACTCATAATATTCTGCGTACTTGAAATATCAAATATTCCGTAGTATTATTATACCAGGTAGTAAAACCAAAGTATATGACTATCTAAAAAAAATATTAAGGAGATGGCGAAATGGTTATTAGTAAGGAAATAAAAGCAGTTATTGAGGGCTCAGCATTCCTCTCTCTTGTCACACTGGGTGCAGATGGCACTCCCCACCCAATTATTGCAGGCAAAGGTGAAGTTATCGGTGATGCAGTGGTCTTTGGAATTTACAAAATGGAAACAACACAGAAGAATTTGGAGACTAACATAAACGCATGGGTTGTAGGAGCCACAATGAATGACGGTCCTGAAGGTTATCGTCTCACTGGCACAGCTACAGTCAAAGATAAGCAGCTTATTTTTACCCCGATAAAAGTGGACGCTCTGATATAAGCCGTCAATTTAACCGGCTCCAGATATGATCTTGACACTGAAAAAGTAGAATATTACCCAGAAGTATAGGTATTTAAAAATATCTCTGTTATAATGTGCGTTCAAACTATAACTCTGGAGGTTAATATGAAAAAGATACTATGTATCAGTGGATCACCGATTAAGAATAGCAACACTGATCGAATGCTTAAAACCATTGCCGATCAAACCGGTTTTGAATATGATTTTATTAAACTAAGTGATTGGGTTGTCCGCCCGTGTTTGGCTTGTAAAGCCTGTGTTACAACCAATCGATGTGTTCAGAAAGATGATTTTGAGGAAATAAGCAATCTTATTTTAGGGGCAGAGGTCGTTATTTTCGGCGTGTACACACCCTATGGCATGATTGATGCTTTTTCAAAAGCGCTGCTTGAAAGATTATGGTCAATGCGGCATATCAATAGCCTGAACAGCGGCAAGTTTGCCATTACCGTGGTAACATCTGCTAATAAAAATACCGCTGAACAAGTCAACCAGCAGATCATGATGGAAATGGTCATGGAAAAATTCATCCTACTCGATCAGCTCGTTATTAATGGCACTGTTCCCTGCTTTACCTGTGGTAAGGGAGATATCTGTGGCAATTCTGCCGCCCCTATGCAGGTAGGTGAAAATGGGATCGTATCCGATTCCAATTGTTTTGATGTTGAAAATCAAAGCGTCTTTGAAAAAGGAAAGAAACTTGGAAAATTATTAGGCGATTGCCTTAGAAATGATCCTGCCTTTGATAAAGAAGGATACCAAAAGAATATTAACAAAATGATGGGACAGATCATGCCCGTGATGGATCAGGGTATGCGACAGTGGCGAGAAGATGAACTGAAAAAAGTCAATATGCAAATAAAAAAGAATTAGCAGTTTGTAGTTTATTCATCCTGTATAATTTTAGAAAAGGTCCAATCCCAGCTATGAACCTATATGGTTCTGTTGGGATTGGGCCTTTTCTTAATTTGCGCAACTGTCTGGAAATCAGGAAAAATTAGGCAACATATTTCTATTTTCAATGATACCTGAAATGGTTTTCGCTGATCCATTAGCACATAATGTATGGGATAAACTAACAAATGAGGTTCTTGATGCCACTAAAGGATGGATTTTAAATGACATCGTTATGTATCCTCTGCTGTATTTGATTCTGTGTCTATTTTACCAGAAATCAGACCTCAGTTGGAGAGAATTATCAATGAGGTTGAAAATACTTTTGACACCCTAACAAAAAATAAAAAAAATGGCTTTAAATAGCCATTTTCGATAGATCTTACTGGAGCTAGCGGGCGGAATCGAACCGCCGACCTACTGATTACGAATCAGTTGCGCTACCATCTGTGCCACGCCAGCAGAAAACTTACTGACATATCATAACACAAACGATTAGCCCAGTTCAATCTTTTTTTTTACCATTTTCCTTTTGAGATATGGCCGGCAATTTCGGCTTTGCACATTTCTTTCAGAACATAACCGTCCTCTTGTGCTTTCTTAAAAATATGCAGGCATCCTGGATCTAAATTAATTTCTTCCCCTTCGCGGGCAAGATGAAGAATCTTTTCGACTAAAGTTACAATTTCCATATGAATATCATTAGTTACATAGGAATCATAGACCTTTTTTGCTTCTTCATCCGATAAAGCAACAAACTGATCATGGGAAGCTCCGCACTTTGGACATTTCTCTGGAGCTTCAGCCCCCTCCATCTTATAACCGCATACACTACAACGCCATAATTTTTTCATCTTTTTCTCCTCCATTTTTTATTGAAATTTTGATTCTGATAATTTATCTACCCAAAATCTGTAAGATTATATCTTCTTTTCTAAAAATTGTGTTAATAATTTATCCTTGTTAGCGTTTACTACACATGGTAAAATGAGTCGAAAATTTAATTCAGAGTAGACAAGGTGCGTGAAGTGTTAAAGGATGGGAAGTTGCCTTTAAACGAAATGTCATTAGTGCGGTACCTTGTCGCTTCCGCTGTTACAATGAAGATTGTAGGTTGCGGAAGCATTGCTTTCAAGGAGGAAAAAATGAAAAGTAATGCTTTTGTCGGTAGCGCCACGAGAACCAGGGTAGTTGTCAACTGTGGCCTGTTTATTGCCCTCAGTATTGTACTGAAGATTCTGTTTGAGGTATATATCCCCCTTGGTGGATTTCCTTCACTGAGGCTTAACTTAACGGCTTTGCCGATTATGTTGAGCGGGATTGTACTTGGCCCCTTTGCAGGTTTTGCCGTTGGTTTTATTTCGGATATTCTTTGTTTCATTATTAAACCCGGTGGACCGTTTTTTATCGGATTCACTTTAGCCAGTGCGCTAACAGGATTTATTCCGGGCTTTCTTTACATGATGTTAAAGAAAAAGGACGTTAAATTCCTGGAATGGTTTAATCTCGGTTTTGTGGCTCTGGCAATGATCTTGTTGGCAATTACCGGAAGTTTCAGTTTTGCTGATGGTCAGGTCATGTACGCTGGTACACCGGTTAATTTAGTCTTTGTTGTGCTATTTGCACTGTTAATGCTGGCATTTGCAATCTTTCCAGTTGTAGTTGTTAAAAAAATGAAACTGGATGGTGATTATCGGGTCGATCATATTTTATTTATGGTCAGTGTTACGCAATTGATCACCTCAATTATTTTGAATACGATCTTTTTAAGTGTCCTATATGGACAGGCGGTTGCAGTGATTCTGCCAGCGCGAATTGTGACGAATTTCTTTTTGATTCCAGTTTATACAGTCATTCTGATTAGTCTGCTAAAAATGCTGCCAAAATTTTTGAAATAAATCTGTGATAACATACGAGGATGAATGTTCAAGCTTACTTGAGTATTTCAATCCTCGTTTTTTATTGCCATACAAATAGAATTATCAATTGTTTATGAAAGTCTAGGGATATGATCATTTTGAGAACACCTGTGTTTGAAAGCATTGAATTTAGAAAGTCGTTTCTTGGAATGGTCGATAAATGAACAGTAAACTAAATAAAGTGAATAATAGTAATATTAATAGATATAAAATAACTGTACTAGTTGATTCGAAATAAAAAATATAGATACAAGAAACAATATGTCTTTTTAAACTAATCGACTTTTGATTTGTTTGAGTTTATAATAGAATAAAGTGTAATAAATGAACGATTTATCTTTTCAATCTACCGACCTGCTTGTAAAGGAACTAGTTGGATGATTGGCAGTCATAAAGACAAAGTCGCGTGCAATCCTTTACACTGTCATAAAATGATGAATCACTAGGAGGCTGAAATGAAAGTAGTAGCAGTTCAGGATGCAATTGGTATGTTGCTTGCCCATGATATGACCCAGATTTTACCGGGAGAATTTAAAGGACCCCGTTTCAAAAAAGGACATATGATCTGCAATGAAGATATTCCCCACTTACTCAACATGGGAAAAGAGCATGTGGGCATTATTGAATACCGTGAAGGGGATATTCATGAAAATGATGCAGCCTTGAGGATGGCAAAAGCTCTGGTGGGGGAAGGTATTGAACTGACCGAACCGGCAGAAGGAAAAGTTAAAATGATCGCCAAAGAAGCGGGTCTTTTAAAAATCGATGTCGATTTGCTTGATGAAATTAACGAAATTGAAGATCTGATGGCTTCAACTATTCACGGTAATCGTCTGGTTGACGCTGAAATGGTTATCGGCGGCACACGTATTATTCCGCTAATCACTGATGTTAAAAACGTTGAAGCGATGGAAAAACTTTGCCAGGAAAAAGGACCGGCCATAAAGATCATGCCCTTGCAGCCTTTCAAAATTGGGATCGTCACGACTGGGAGTGAAGTTTTTTACAAACGGATTGAAGATAAATTTGGACCGGTCATCCGTCAAAAATTTGATGAATTTGGATGTGAGGTCGTGGGACAGATTTTTGCCAATGATAATGCGGATATGATTACCGAAGCGATTTTTAAACTGATTGATATAGGGGCGACAATGATTACCTGTACTGGTGGCATGTCGGTTGATCCTGATGATGTTACGCCGGTGGGGATCAGAAATACCGGTGCTAATATTGTTACCTATGGAGCACCCACCCTCCCCGGAGCCATGTTTATGCTGGGCTATCTGGATCAGGTGCCGGGACAGCTGGGTCAAATTCCCATTGTTGGATTGCCGGGATGTGTCATGTATGCCAGGCGAACGATTTTTGATCTGATTGTCCCTCGATTACTGGCAAATGATCCGGTTTCCAAACGGGATATTATCAGACTTGGTCATGGCGGTATGTGTCTGGAATGCGAAACCTGTGTTTTCCCGAACTGCGGATTCGGGCGTTAATTATAGGTGGCAGTTATGGATTTGGATCATTTACTGTCAATTGGGGAAAAGTGCATCAGAAGCGAGCCGCCTGCCTGTTATGCGGCCTGCCCCATTCATGTGGATGTCATTGGGATTATGAAGGCAGTGGAAAAAGGGGATTATGATCAGGCTTATGGTCTGCTGGAAAAAAGAATGCCCTTGATGCAGCTGGTCGGAAAAATTTGTGATCACCCTTGTGAAAATGCTTGTGTTCGTTTGGAAAAAGGTGGCGCACTGCAAATTGGTCAGATTGAGAAGGCAATTCTCGCGTATGGAAAGCCACCCAAGAAAAAGAAATTACCAGTTACTCGTGTTAAGGGTAAAGTTGCCATCGTTGGCGGTGGAATATCGGGTCTGGTGGCAGCACTGGATCTTTCTGCTAAAGGCTATCAGATAACGATTTATGAAAAAAATGCGCAGCTGGGAGGGAGCTTTTGGAATTTTGCCGAAAAGCAGTTGAGCCAGGATGATATCAATGACACGCTAAAGATTTTCGATTTGCCTAAATTTAAAGTAAACCTGATTTCCGAGATTAAGGATTTGAGTGATTTGATGGCTGAAAATGACGGAATTTACCTGGGAACAGGTCAGTGGGAGCAAGCACTTGTTATAAATCCGCAGACTTTTCAGGTTGGAGAATCAAAGGTTTTTGCCGGTGGAATACTGGCGAGTGGAGAGGATTCGGTGATTCATGCGGTCAGCAGTGGTCGTCGGGCGGCCGTGTCCTTAGATCGCTATATCAGCAATGTGTCGATGCTGGCTTCCAGAGAACGGGAAGGCGTTTTTGAAACACCACTTAACTACCAGCTCGACGATGTTGAAGCACTTGCAGCTATCGATCCTCAAGCGAGTATTTTTACCGAAAGTGAGGGAATGCAGGAGGCCAGCCGATGTCTAAAATGTCAGTGTGATGCCTGTATAAAAGCCTGCGTTCATATGCAGCGTTTTGAGATGACCCCGGATACCTACATCCGACAGATTAATCAGAGTGAGCGTATTATTTTGGGAACTCATTACGCCAATCAGATGATTAATTCCTGTACTGAATGTGGTCTTTGCAAAGAAGCCTGTTTTCTTGATATCAGCATGAAGGATATTATCCATGAGACACGGGAAAGTATGGTAGAGCGTCATAAGATGCCATTATCGGCTCATGATTTTGCCATCAAAGATATGAAATTCTCCAATAGTGATCGCTTCTGGATGGTCAAAAAACAGCCTGATAAAGAAAGTAATAAAGATCTGTTTTATTATCCCCAGGTTTGTATTGACCCTTATATCAGAGGTTTATATAAGGGGACAGGCAAGACCGGATTTTTATTTTACCCAGGTTGCCAGTTGTCAGCTTCCCACGATCAATATATTGAAGAGATTTACCGCTACCTGGTTGCCAGTATTAAAGATCGTGGTACACAGGATGATGTTGGGCTTTTTCTGGGTTGCTGTGGGGCACCGGCTGACTGGGCTGGCCGAAAGACGCAAGCGTTAGAAAATATTGATCGCATCAGACAAGTCTGGGATGAGATGGATCAGCCAACCTTTATTCTAGCCTGTTCCAGCTGTATGGCTGTCTTTGAAAAGTACCTGCCGGAAATAAAAACCATATCGCTCTGGGAAATTTACGATCAGTATGGTTTGCCACAAACAAAGGTTCGCCCGGGTCGACCGGAAATTTACGTTCATGATGCCTGTGCAACAAGAAATCAGGCTAGTATTCATCAGAGTATCAGAAATATTGCCAATAAACTTGGCTATGCAGTTAAAGAACTGCCATATCATAAAGAAAATACCAAGTGTTGTGGTTACGGTGGTCTGGTATCTTATGCTAATCCAGACCAGTCTGGGGATTTTATAAAAGATCGAAAGGCGGAATCACCGGGAGATCTCCTGGTTTACTGTGCTATGTGCAAGGATCAGATGATTACCGAAGGCCAAAGAGCCTTTCATATTTTAGATCTTCTTTATGGCCAGGATCTGGAAAGCTTGGCGCTTAGAAAGAATCCGACCCTGTCAGCGCGCCATGAAAATCGTGCCGGTTTAAAAATAAGTTTAAGTAAAAATATCTGGAATGAAACATTAGAAGGAGAAGCTCGGATGGAAAACCTGACAATCGAAGAGCCTGTGCAGGCGGTGATGGAAAAACGCTATATTCTCAGAGCGGATCTGGAACAGGTTATCTTAAATGCCATTGAAAAGAAGGAATATTTTTATGATGAGGTAAAAGATGAATATCTGTCCCGCTTGAGACTGGACGAGGTGACCTTTTGGGCTCAATATAAAATGAAAAACAATCAGATTGACCTGATTAACACATATAGCCATCGAATGGAAGTTGTGGAGGATTAAATGAACAGTGAGTTAAACAGTGCTGGAAACTGGAAATGTGGAAAATGCAATGAGCCGCTGGTGATGGAAAAAACAAAGGTGAAATATCTGGATGGTTCCTTCGAGGTTGAATTATTAAAATGTCCTAAATGCAAAATGGTTTTAATTGATGAAAGTCTGGCAACTGGGAAAATGCTGGAAGTGGAGAAAAGTCTGGAGGATAAATAAAGGGTGAAAAATCTATATGAAGAGGAGGGCCTAAAAAAGAGTCTGGGACAGACTTTAAGACCTGGTGGTCAAGCCCTGGCTGACCTGATGATTGAAAAGAACTGCATAAATACTTACAGCCGTGTATTAGATATCGGCTGCGGTCGGGGCGCAAGTCTTCAATACCTTAGCAGACGGCTGGGGATTAATGGAACGGGTCTGGATACTTCCACCGTTCTCTTGCAGGAATGCGCTGAAGCCGGGCTCTATTGTGTGGCGGGAACAGGTGAAGACCTGCCTTTTGAGGCGGCTTCTTTTAATTGCGTGCTGTCGGAATGCAGCTTATCGCTGATGGATGTCTCTCGGGTGATTGATGAAGTTCACCGGGTGATCAAAAAAAATGGTTATTGGGGGATTGCCGATCTGTATGCAAAAAAACCGAATTACCTCAGGAGATTTGAAGGTGCTAACATCAATACCTGTATCAATAAGCTTCACGATCTGGAACTGCTGATTCAGTTGCTTTTAAAAGCGGGTTTTAAAATCATTTGTTTAGAAGAAGCGACATCTTTTTTAAAAGATCTGACCATCAAGCTTATTTTTGAGTATGGCAGTATGGGTGAATTCTGGTCGGAGTATATGGG
>JASGLP010000082.1 GCA_030156895.1 Eubacteriaceae bacterium
ACGTGTTAAAGTTCTGGTGCTTGATGATTCAGTAATCAGCCGAAACCGGAGCAAGCAGGTGGAACTGCTGACCAAACTTTATGATCACGCCCAACACCGGTTAATGACTAAAAACAATTTTTACTTTTATACTTATCCCTGCGAAAATATAGTTTTTTAACATAGTAGCCCTTTTGGAATCACGATATTTTACATGCGGTTAATTTATTGACTTTTCGAACTAATAGCGATATACTCAAATCATTATTGTTGAATTTATATTAATAATCAATTATATTAACTACATTTAAAATATTACAAAAAAGAGGAGAGTGGATATGGGGTTATTTAATGGTAAAGTGGACGCTTCAGCCAAACTAAAATCAGAATATGAAGCTATGAAAAATTATTATACTTCTATTGCTGAGGCACTTGCCCAGGGTGATTTATCTGTTGCGGTTGAAGATCAGAGTGAAAACGATTTATTAGGAAAAAGTTTTTCCGAAATCAAATTGTCACTATCACAACTTGATGGCGAATTAAAGGAAGTCGAATCAGAAATCATGAAAGGCACCTTTAAGGCTGACCTTTTCGAAACAAAACAAAACGGCATTTACAAGTCGATTACGGATACATTCATGCGGATCATTGAAGCGCAAAATGAGAAGTTGGAATTGTACCTGGGGATACTTGATGCCCTCCCTTATCGTATCACTGTGATGGACAATGATATGAATATGATTTTTATCAACAAAATTCTTGAAGATTTGATGGTGCATTTCGGAACAGCAGAAAAGCGCGAAGATATGTATAATGTTCCATGCTCGGTTAATAATCTTGATATGTGTAATACTGAGAACTGTGGTTACAAACGTTTGAGTGAAAAAGGATTAACTGAATATCCCTTTGAATTTAACGGTGGCTATTATCGAATGGACTCCCAATTTGTTAAAGACCGGTCAGGAAAACAAATTGGCTATGTGGAAATATCGCATGATACCACACCCACGATGAGTGTAAATGTCTATACAAAAAAAGAAGTGGCGCGTTTGGAAAACAATCTGAAACAGCTGGCTCAGGGTAATCTTGACTTTGATTTAGAGATTGAACCAGCAACCGAATATACAGAAGAAATTTTCGGACTTTTCTCATCGATTAATGCCAGTTTATCAGAAGTCGGTCAGAGCATTGGCCTCTTAGTTGACGATGCGACAGCTTTGACGGAATCAGCATTAGCCGGCCAATTAGATGATCACCGGGATGAAAGTCAATTCAGCGGCTGTTGGCAAAAACTGATCAGCGGCATGAATCGCATTCTTGCAGAAATTTCCAAACCGCTATCAGAAGTATCAGGTGCTTTAAAGGAAATGTCAGTCGGAAAGCTTAACGTTAGTGTCAATGGCGACTATTCGGGAGCCTTTGACGATCTCAAGTATTCTGTTAATGAACAGGTAAAAGGGTTGACGAAGGTTGTGGGGAGTATTACTTACCTGATTGGTGAAATCAGCAAGGGTGATATCAATATCCAAAAACAGGAACTGTTCCAGGGCGATTTTGAACCTGTTTCCATATCACTCAACACCATTCTGGATTCTCTCAACAATCTGATGAAAGATATCCGTGTCGCCGCTGAACAAGTTAATTCCGGCGCCGAACAAGTTTCCTCGGCGAGTCAGGCATTGGCACAGGGATCAACCGAACAGGCCAGCTCCATTCAGGAATTGACAGCCTCAATTTCAGAAATCGCCAATCAGACCAAAAAGAACGCGATGGATGCCAACCAAGCCAAAGAAACGGCACTTGATGTCATGAAAAATGCAGAGATCGGTAACAGTCATATGAATGACATGCAGCTTTCCATGTCAGCCATCAACCAATCGTCGAATGATATCTCAAAAATAATTAAAGTCATCGATGATATCGCCTTTCAGACGAACATCCTCGCCTTGAATGCGGCCGTTGAGGCGGCCAGAGCCGGCGAACACGGAAAAGGTTTTGCTGTCGTTGCTGAAGAAGTTAGAACCCTGGCTGCCCGGAGTGCTGATGCCGCCAAACAGACAACAGCTTTAATTGAAGGCTCCGTCGCCAAAGTTCAGGAAGGAACAAAAATTGCCGATTCAACTGCAAAAGCCTTTATGGAAATTGTCAGTGGCGTCGAAAAAGTCAGCAGCTTAACAGAAAATATTGCTCATGCGACGAATGGTCAGGCGACTGAGATTGCTCAGATCAATGTCGGCGTTGAGATGGTTTCTCGGGTTGTTCAGCAGAATTCTGCCACCGCGGAACAAAGCGCGGCGGCCAGTCAGGAGTTATCCGGACAGGCAACGCTATTGCAAAATAGCATCGATCAGTTTGAATTAAGAAGATAAATCTTTACAAAAAAGTCATTTCACATCCGATTCAATTTTACTTGCAATTTGGTGTAGAATGGCTTTTTTTGTGTCATAAACAATTCAAAAGTCCCCCAGCTTAAACCTGATCCTGGCCAAAGTCATTTGTGAAATGACTTTGGCCAGGATCATTTATAGAATTTCTAAATCAGTCGGATAGCTCCAACAAATATACGCCTTTTTGGGGAAAATATACGCCTTTTTTTCATGGCCTTTACATGTTATATTAATGCTAATTAAAATTAGTAGAAAGTTAGGGTTTAACATGTATTTTGATGTGCAAATTAAACGAAATGAAAAAATCAAATGGCTGATCCGGATTAGAATTCTGATCGTATTCACATTGTGGGCAACGCCGGTGCAAGCCGCCGCTGCGCCAACTGTAACAGCAGCGCCAGCCGCTACCGATCAGTCAGCCGCCTGGTCATGGACGGGTGTTAGCGGGCTTTATCGTTACAGTCTGGATACCGAAACAGCCTGGGTTGAAACTACCGACACTGGATATACTCCAACTGCAAGCTTATCAGAAGGAAACCATACCCTGTACGTGCAGGAAAGTGACGGCGCCGGCGGCTGGTCAGAAAGCGGCTCAGCTACTCTGTACTGCCTCCTGACAGATAGTGACGGAAGCGTGCTGATTAGTGATGCCCCAGATCTGACCACTTTTTCGGATTTCGTCAATGCCAATTCCGCCAACGGCCTGATTAACGCCAAACTGACATCCGATATCACCCTGTCCGGCAATGCCGCCAATCAGTGGCAACCAATCGGAAAATCAGGCGAATTCCGTTACCGGGGCGTATTTGACGGCCAAAATCATTCTATCAGTGGAATTTATATCAATTCGACAAATCTGTTTATCGGTTTCTTCGGGGTAAGCTGTGGCACAATCCAGAACCTGACCATTAAAGACTCCTTTATTTATGGCAACAATGAGGTTGGTGGAATTTGCGGATTTGCTAACAATTCAAATTTGATCAACTGCCATAATTATGCCTCAGTTTCTGGTGATTGCTATGTCGGAGGCATTACTGGTCAATTATTAGGAACCATCACGAATTGCTCCAATGCCGGTGCGGTGATTGGAAATTCTGGATATATTGGCGGTATCACAGGCTTTCAGCAGGGCAGCGTTGAAAACTGCAGTAATTTAGCGCCTGTTACTTCTAAAACCACTACAAAAAATGTCAGCATCGGCGGAATATCAGGGATATTATTTTCCGGTTCAACTAAAAATTGCTATAACACTGGTCAAATTACAACCGAATACTCGATGGGCCAAATTAACCAGGGCAGTATCATTGGCGAATCATCATCTTCTTCCAGTATCAGTATCGCTAACTGTTATTACCAAAGTGGCACCGCCCCACAGGGAATTGGTTGTTTCAATTTTACTCGAAATCCTGCAGATATTCCTTCCCAGACTGCTGCCAAAGGCGGCACCAGTTTTTCCGGTGGCGAGATCGCCTGGCTGTTGCAGGGTAATCAGAGTGACATGGTCTGGGGACAGACATTAACAGTCGATCCCCTGCCGCAACTGACAAATCAAATGACAAAAAAAGTTTGTCGTGTCAGCTTCGATTATGATGACAGTGACACATCGGATGCCACCACCTATCAGAATCCGGGAGCTGTGCTTAACATTTTGCAAACAGCAGATTACGCCACCACTTTGAATGACGCGCCTTATACGGAGACAACTTATACGGTGGGAAATACTGATCTAAACTTTGTTTTTAAAAAACGCCAAGCCATGACCGGCATTTCGATAACTCCCTTTAGCGGCACTTTTGACGGTTTAGAACATCCTGCTGTGACCGTCAGCGGTCAACTGTCAACAGCGTCTGTAACCTACAGCGCTACAGGAGATGCTGGCAGTTTTAGCAGTTCAGTGCCGATGGTGAAGGATGCCGGTGATCAGACCGTCTACGTGAAAATTACGGATTACTATTATACCGATTATTTGAGTGGCCAACTAACCGCTAGGGTCAGTCCGGCAAGTGCCTTAACGATTTCTCCGGTGCAGAAAAACTACACCTATTCCAAAAACTACCCGAGTGAATCGGTTGATCTTGCAGTTCTACTGCCGAGTGATCTGGGAACGACCACTTATTCACTTATTCCCCCTGCCGTCACGATGATGTTTGATTACATAGCTATTAACAATGGTAAATTAACCTACGGAATCAGATCCGGAAGCGCTGTCGGTCTCATCAACACAATTGCTGTCACAGTCGATTCACAAAACTATGACAATTTTACGATAGCAGTTGAACTTGCATTCACTGATAAAGAGATCCTGTCAATCGGCGGAATGAGCTGCAGTGACAAGACTTACAATGGCGCTCCGGCAACGCCTGAGGGAACCCTTTCGATTACTGATGCCGGCAATACAACCGTTGATCCCGGAACACTGCTTTACCATTATACCAGCACTGATAGCGGCACTTACGACAGCAGCGACGCGCCCACCGCCGCCGGTAGCTATCAGCTGGTGATTTCAATCCCGGCCGATAATTCGGATTATAGTGGCAGCTCAGCACCAATCCCTTTTAGGATTAAACCTAAAGAAATCGTCATAAAAGCGGTAGACCAGACGATTACCCTTGGTATGGATCGGCCAACAGACGTTCTTGATCCAGTCGACCTGATTGCCGGCGAAAGCATTAGCGGTGTCACCTTCAGTTGCAATTACATTAAAGGCGACAGTATATTTGGCATTACCGGTACTTATCCCATCACAGCATCCGGCGGGACAATCAGCAGCAGTAATGAAAATTACGACATCCACTACGCTGCCGCAACTTTGACTGTGAATCCTGCCACTCCCGGCGGCGGTGGCGGTGGCGGGGTAAGCACGGAGATGAGCGGTATTGTGGTGACACCCCAAGCCCTCACTTATGATGCTGAGGGATCTCTAACGATGGCTATTTCTGGCCTGCCAAGTGGCGCAGTCGTCTTCTACAGTCTGGACGGCAGTACTTTTTCAACCGATCCGCCACTGATTCAGCATGCCGGCGAGCAAACGCTCTTTCTTAAAATCACCTGTCCTGGTTATACCGATTACCAGACACAAGTTACTTTTACTGTTGCCAAAGAAGCCGCTCCAGAAATTCCAGCGGTCACCTATTACATCAATGATGGCGCTGGAACTGATTCATCCGCTACTAACGGCTCTATTGACCTGGCTGCCCTGTTGCCCGAGGATTCTGGAAACAGAAACTTTTCAGTGAGCAGCATTTCTGATCCTGTCGGTCTTCTGAACGGTAATCCGACTGTCAGCTCAGAGGGAATCCTTTCATTATCCGGCGCAAGCGTCCGTGAAATTTTATCTGTCAACGCTAAAGCAAGTGACCAGCCAACCACAATTAACGTCCTGGCAAGCATGGAAAATTATCAGGATGCCACCATCACCGTGTTGGTAATGGAAAATACAGACCTAATCGGAGTCCGCTACTGCACCCATATCCAGGATTATGGCTGGGAAAATGACTGGCTTTCTGATGGCGCCCTTTCCGGGACTGTTGGTCAATCAAAACGGCTGGAAGCATTAAAGGTCGAATTGACCGGCGATTTCCCAGAAGACGCCAGCATTGAAACGTCAGTACATGTTCAAAATTACGGCAATCTTGGTCCCTTTGCCATGGGTACAGAAGCGGGAACTTCCGGACTGGGACTACGGATGGAGGAGATTACCCTGAATCTTGTCAACCTGCCTGGTTATACCTTGTATTATAATGTACAGGTTCAAAATAAAGGCTGGCTAAGAGAAGAAGACGATGTTTCCGATTGGTTTGTCTCCGGCCAAACCGCTGGCACCACCGGCCAATCGCTGCGGCTTGAATCAATCCGGATTAAATTGGTTAAAAATCAGTAACGTTGCAAAAAGCTAGACTTGTAAATAATCAATTTTAAAAAAGGAAGGTTTCGCCTAATCAAAACGAAACCTTCCTTTTTTGCTAAACATTTTAAAATCATTGCTTCTGAGCAATGCGCGGAAAAAATGCTTATACTTAGCACTTTCAAATCAGGCAACTGTATGAAGCCGCAGCAGCCTATGAAATCCAATTGGTCGTTGCGGGGTTTGTCCACACACTGAATTACTGATTACTTTTCCGGCGCATAAAAACGATAATTTTTTTTCCCGGCATTTTTGGCCTGATACATGGCTTTATCGGCTGAAAGCAGGAGCGACTCATGATTCGTGCCATGATTGGGGTAGACCGCTACGCCGATACTCACCGTTATTTGAAGATTTTTCTGAGTCACCGGTTTTTCCATCGCTTTTATAATTTTTTCAGCCACCGCTTCCACATCGGATACGTCTTCAAAGTCCGGGATAATTAAGGTGAACTCATCTCCTCCCATTCTTGCCAGTGTATCCCCTTTACGAATTACCGATTTAATTCTGGCCGCCACCGCCTTCAACAATTCATCGCCAACATCATGGCCGAAGCGGTCATTAATTTCCTTAAAACAATCCAGATCCATATACATCACTGCCATGCGAGACTGATAACGGGCGGCATTGGCCACGGAAATCATCAGACGGTCATTAAACAGTCCCCTATTCGCCAGACCGGTCAGAGTGTCATGATAAGCTAAATACTTGGCATGTTCCGACTCTTCGCGACGTGCGGTAATATCTTCCTTGACTGAGACGTAATGATAAATATCGCCATTCTCATCAAATACTGGCGAGATCGAAATATTTTCCCAGTATGACTCGCCGTTTTTTTTCACATTTCTGTGCTCTTTCTGCCAGACTTTGCCAGCTGTAACAGTGTTTCGCAATTCCTGATAAACTTTATTGATATTATTACCCGCATAAATTGACTCGACATTTTTCCCGATCAGATCCGCTGGTGTATAACCAGTCACTTTAGTATACTGGGGATTAATATATTCGATGATCCCCTGATCATCACTGATTAGAACCATGACTGGAGAATGCTCAATGGCATGATAATAGGTCCTAAGCTGATCCTGAGCTTTTTTATATTCAGTAAAATCCTCGACGATACCCTGAACACCAGCGATTTTTCCATTATAATCATGGAGCGGAACAAAATGCATCCGCAAATAAACAACTTTCCCCCATTTGGAGGTATAAACCGCTTCTCCTCTAAACATCTCACCCGTTTCCACACAATGCTTTAAATGATTGGCAATCCCCGACTCCACCAAGGGTGGAAAAGTAAAGACATTGACTTCTTTGGTAGCCGCCTCAGAAGGCGAACCCAAGAGTTTTACCACCGCCGGATTGACCATAACGATCACGCCATTTCGGTCGCAGGTAAGAATTCCCACCGGGGAATTTTCCACCAGCACCTGATAACGCTCTTCCTGTTCATCGATCTCCCGAAACAATGAGCATTTCTCCATTTCAATATCTTTAGAAGCATTCAGCACTTGTGTTTCAAAGTGTTCCAGCTGCCGTTTAATGAAGAAATAAAGCAGCGGTAAAAAGATGACCATAAAGACGGCCATTTGAACAGGTTTGCTTAAATTCGGGAAAAAGATCGGCAATAAAAAATAAGCAACTGTTAGCGCGCCCACAGCAAACAGCATAATAATCAATAGACAAAACCATGTCTTTTTATTCAGGTCATTTTGTTTTTTCATGACGGAACTCCTCAAGTGATTTGCAGCTTAGACTTTGTTTCCTTAGTAATACCCTAAAAATGATAGGTCATTCAAAATTCATTTAATCATAATGAAAAATTTCGCCATTGACGATGATCACAAAAACGCATGGCCTATAAATCGTCGCAGTCTGCATGTAATGTAAATAGCAGCAATTTACATCCTGCAATTCCGAACATTTCGGCAACTCTTTGCTCTGAGGTCAAGAACTGAAAAACCAATGCTCAAGTGCTGATATTCTCTTTTTATTCAATCTAAACTCGTCATTAGCTTTCTGCATTCACTAGGATAAAAAGCCCTTCTTACTTGACTTTTTCACGCTAAGGATGTACAGTGTATATATAATCATTCCGAGTAACTCTTTTCAAAGATGCTCGATGATTTTCAACTATCACTCATTACACAATGATCGATTGGCCATCAAATCGGCCATCCGGAGGTTAAAAATGTATCAATTTATCAGGCGCTACCGCTATTTTTTAACATTAATTTTGTATATGATATCTTTAGCTCTGTCATATCTCAGTTTTACCAATAGCCACCAGCTTGACAAACTTTTTCTTTTGAACGCCTTGATCATAACCGGCACTTTTGTTATTTTCTTTGTGATCATTACTTATCTGCTGCACTCCTTTGAAAAATCCAACTATCAGGACAGTCTGACCAACCTGCCTAACCTGGCCAATTTTGAAAATCAGGTTAGCCATTTTATTAAAACCGATCCGAACAAGCAAAAGAAAATGGCTGTTTTATTTCTAGATATCAATCGTTTTAAAGAGCTCAAGGAACAACACGGACAGGTTTTTAGTGATAATCTAATCAAAGCTACCGGTCAAAAGCTTGCCAGCAGCCTGCGCAGTTCCGATTTTATTTCCCGCATTGACGGAGATGAATTTGTTGTCGGCCTGCCCGATCTCAAGTCTGCTGACGAAGTTCAAAAGGTAACCAAGCGAATTATCGACAACTTTGATCAGACCATCCGAATTGATGAACAGGATTATCCGATCTCAATTTGTGTTGGCGTCTCTATCTATCCAGAAGAGGGCGACAATCTAAAAAAGCTGATTAAACACGCTGACGAAACGGCTTGTCTCATTAACAAACCACAATAAACACCCCATTTTAACAACAATTTTACAAATATTTTACTTTCATTCATTTCTCACCGCTTGTTCACACAAACGACACCTTGAAGTTTTATCCTTATTAAATCAAATACAATTAGCAAAGAGGAGGATTTGAATGAAAAAATCTAAGATCCGGGTTATTTCAGCTGTTGCTGTTTTAACCATGGCTTTATCCGGCAACGTGTTTGCTGCAACAAACGATGTTTCCGAAAGCACAGTCAGTGATTTGACTACGAATAGCGCGACATTCGGGGTTGAATATCGCGGACATATCCAGAATACCGGCGATTATCCCCTGGATAATAGCTGGATTCAGGGACCCACAGAGCTGGGCACGGAAGGACAGGGGCTGCGTCTCGAAGGCTTCTGGATTGAACTGACTGGCGATGTGCCTGACGGCGCTCACATCGAGTATCAGGTTCATGTCCAAAACGAAGGCTGGATGGATTGGGTTTCCGACGGCGAGTTTGCCGGTACAGAAGGCAAAAGCGAACGCATTGAAGCCATCCGCATCCGTCTGGTGGATGATTCCGGCAACGCATTAAGCGGCTATTCGGTTCAGTACCGCGGCCACATTGAAAATGAGGGCGACACCGACTGGGTCGC
>JASGLP010000083.1 GCA_030156895.1 Eubacteriaceae bacterium
GAGCGCCGATTCCCTGACAGGATAAATAACTTTCTCCTGTCAGGGAATCGGCGCTCTGTTTGCACGGCTTCATTATTAAAAGTAGTTGTAAGGGCTAACGGCTGATCCGTAGAGGCGCATTTCGAAATGCAGATGCGGTCCGGTTGAATCCCCGGTGCTACCAACCGCCCCGACTGTCTGGCCAGCACTCACAGTTTGACCGGATGAAACATACATGGCGCTGAGGTGGGCGTAAACGGCTGAAACCCCGTTACCTAAATCAACGATGATACAGTTTCCGTAACCACCGTTCCAGCCAGCCGAAATAACTGTTCCATTACCGGCACAAGCTACTGCTGTTCCGCTGGAAGCCCCAATATCGACACCTGAATGGAAACGCTGATCACCGTAAATCGGATGGGTTCGCCAACCAAAAGGACTGGTAATACTACCGTCACAAGGCCAGACATAGCCGCTGGAATAAACCACGTCACTGGAAGAGCCCGCGCTAGAGCCGTCATCGCCACTACCGGTATCATTTCCGCTGTCACTGTCAGCGGTGCCATCATTAGCCGCAGCCTGTTCGGCCGCTTCCTGGGCTGCTTGTGCCTCTTGTTCCTGTTGTGCATAATAGGCAGCCAGCTGACCTTCAATGGCTGCTCCAGTCGCCACTTCCGATTCCAGAATGGCTGTATATTCATCTAAGATAACCTGATTCTGAGCAATCAGTTGCTCCTTCTGGGCTTTAACACTCTCTTGTTCTTCAAGAGCGACTTCCTGTTCACTTCTTTTTTCCACCGTTTTTAAACGGTCTGCTTCAATACTTGCTTTTTTATCATCAATTTCCAGCTGGGTTTCATTTAAAGCTTGCAGAATTTCCTTGTCGGCCGATACAATATACCGGGACATATCCAGTTTTGTTATAAAATCAGAGAAATCCGTTGCTGAAAACAAGAATTCCAGGATACTGTCGTTTCCGTACATATATAAAGTCCGGACACGATCACCCATCTCATCTTCCTGCTCGGCTTTCTTCGCTTCAGCTATCTGCAGCTCTTGTTGCGTTTGTTCAATCCGGGCTTCCAGCTCGGCTATTTCTGTATTAATCTCATCAATTACGCCACTAATGCGATCAATTTCTTCATTTACTTTTTCCGCTTCCGCGGCAATCCCATCAATCGTGTTTTGGGTCATATCCACCTGAAACTGCGCTTCTGCCTGTTTGGCGTTACTTTCTGCCAGCTGATCCGTCAGTGAAGCCGCATTGACAGGAAGGACTAAAAATGACAAAAGCAGTGAACTTGTCAAAACTCCTGATAGTATTCTATGTTTTTGCATTTTCTCTTTTCCTTTACATTATTTTATCCTAATATTATAGAACTTGTAACGGTTGTATTATAACATACTATAAGAAGATTCTAAAACACTTCTTTTTGAATTGATCAGCAGGCAATATTTTACCAGTTTTGCTTGAAAAAACATTAAAAAACATGCATTTGTTTAAACAAAGCTGGCTGACTGTCAGCATTTTTTTAGACTTTCTTAAGTAGCCCGCGGATATCGAAATTGTTACGCAAATCAAGGTTATAACCCAGACTGAAGACAAAGTTACTTCCGTCACCTAAACACTGAAAATTGGTTTTTCAGTCAGCTGGATCAGGGCCAACAATCGCAAAAAGCAGTCGCCAATCACAAGTTTACTTGTAGTTGGCGACTGCCTACGAAATCCAATTGATCGGTGCAAAGTTTATCTACAAACCGCGCTTAAGCTTTTAACTGGTCTACCATATCCAAGCGTTCCCATGGCAGATCCAGATCATTTCGGCCAAAGTGACCGTATGCCGCCGTCTGTTTGTAGATCGGTGCGCGAAGACCTAATTTTTCAATGATCGCTGCAGGCCGCAAATCAAAATGTTTTCTGACCAAAGCCACAATCTCATCTTCCGGAATCGTTCCAGTTTCAAAGGTATCAATATAGATTGAGACCGGTTCAGCGACACCAATGGCATAGGCCAATTCTACTTCGCATTTTTTAGCCAGTCCGGCCCCAACGATGTTTTTAGCAACGTATCTGGCCGCATATGCACCAGAACGGTCAACTTTTGTTGGATCTTTTCCGGAAAAAGCACCGCCACCATGACGGCCATATCCACCATAAGTATCAACAATAATTTTTCGTCCGGTCAAACCACAATCTCCCTGGGGACCGCCAATTACAAAACGGCCTGTCGGATTAATAAAGTAACGGGTGTTTTCGTCCAGCAATTTTTCATCGATGACTGGTTTGATTACTTTTTCAAGCATATCCTTTTTAATTGTTTCTGAAGATACCTCAGTTGAGTGCTGGGTTGAAATAACAATGGTATCAATTCGTGTCGGGATGCCATCTTCATATTCAACGGTCACCTGGGTTTTGCCATCCGGACGTAAGTAATCAACAATTTTTTCTTTACGGATATCTGTCAGACGTTTAGACAACTGATGTGCCAATGAAATTGGCAAAGGCATCAATTCAGGCGTTTCATCGCAGGCAAAACCAAACATCATCCCCTGGTCGCCAGCCCCGGTTGCCAAATCCACTTCTGTCAGACTTCCCTCTTTTGATTCCAGGGCTTCATCAACACCCATGGCAATATCCGCTGACTGTTCATCAATGGCGGTAATAACCGCACAAGTATCACAGTCAAAGCCATATTTTGCCCGGTCATAACCAATTTCCCGAACCGTTTCCCGAACCAGCTTGGGAATATCAACATAACAATCAGTAGTAATCTCGCCCGCAACCAGTACCAGACCAGTGGTTACCATTGTTTCGCAAGCCACCCGTGCCATTGGATCCTGCTCAAAAATCGCATCCAGAACAGCATCGGAAATCTGATCACAAATCTTATCAGGATGCCCTTCCGTAACGGATTCAGACGTAAACAGTTTTTTCATTTTGTCTCCTTTAATTGAATGGTTTTATTTACCCCATAAAGAAAACCCCATATAAAATGGGGTTTTAGATTCTTTAAAACATCCCATCATTGCACAATTGTGCAGGTATTGGCACCATGCATAAGCTGGTTGCCGGGTTTCATCGGGCCTGTCCCTCCACCTCTCTGGATAGGTAAATATTCAATTTCTTCACTTATACTACACCGGACATTCCGACTTGTCAAGTATTTTCGCCGCCATAAAACAAATTCCAAGCGGGGCTTGATTTTCAGATTGAAGACAAAGTTAATTTTTACACCTGAGCACCGACAATTGGCTTTTCAGTTGTCTGCCTCGGGGCGAACAGTTGCTGGAAAACGTCGATAATTACGTCTTTCAAATTGGGCAACTGTACGAATCCGCGCGCAGACTACGAAATCCAATTGATCGGTGCGGGGTTTGTCCACACACTAAAATTCCAGTCAGGCTTGAATTCCTTAATTTACTAGGATGCTTACAGCACCTCGCAGCCCGACGGTGTAATCACCACGTCATCTTCAATCCGAATGCCGATCCCCGCTTCCTTCACATAAATCCCCGGTTCCACGGTCATGACCATGCCTGGCTCCAGAATCAGGTCGCCCTGGGGTCTGATATCGTGGGTATCAAGCCCCAAAGAATGCCCAATACCGTGAAAATAATATTCTGTGATATCACCGCTGGCGGGCAGACAATGATTGTCGCGACAAGATGCTTCAAAGAGCTTCAGGGTTTTTTGCTGCAATTCTTTTAAAGAGACCCCCGGCTTAAAAGACTTAAACATTTCCTGCTGAACAGATTTTACCATGTCATGATACATTGCCTGCTGGTCGGTCATATCGGCTGAAACCGGAACAGTTCGACTTAAGTCCCCACAATAGCCGTTAACTCTGGCCCCAATATCAAAAAGAATCAGTTGGCCTTCGTGAATCCGTTTCTGATTGCTGATGTAATGCAGGGTAGTGGCATTTTCACCCGATGCGACAATACTCTCAAAAGCCGTTCCCTGGGCACCCCAGCGTTTTATCAGGTATTCAAAGCAGGCGGCCAGTTCGTATTCGTAAAGACCTGCTTTGATCTCTTGACGCACCCGTTTAAAAGCCTTTTTCGTCATCTGGCTGGCTTTTTTGATGGCCGCAATCTCTTCCGTTGTTTTAATCAGTCTCAGTTTTTCGAAAAAGGGATTTAAATCACCTGTTTTTTGTTTCGTTAAGTAATGTTTTAGGGGTTCATCTTCAATCTTATAGTTCTGATAAGGGAGCATTCGGGAATCCAGAAAGAGGGTGCTGATTTTTTTTGCTTTTATATCATCTGCTAGTTCAGCAAATGTTTTGACATTATGAATACCCGTCAGATGAGCCGCTTCATCCTGGCGCAGCTTGCGTCCCTCCCATTTTTCCTTTAAGGGATCTATCGCATTCAGATATAAACTTTCTTCCAACTCGCCATGCTCATTCTTATATAAGACACACATGACTGCGGCCTCTTCGAGTCCCGTTAAATAATAAAAATTATGATTGACCCGAAACGGATAATTGGCATCCGCCGACATCATCACTTCCTGACCGGAAAAAACCAGTGCCAGATCGTGTTCCTTCAGATTTTCGCCCAGAGCCAACCGTCTGCTTTGATGAAATGCTTTTGATAATGCCATCTTCTCTTCCTTTCAGATTCTTTTAAACCAGTAATAATCCACCTGCTACCAGCAAGGTTACAATCAGACCCGCCGTCATGGTTCCCAGAATCACCGAAATCATGCTCTGCTTAAAATCCATTCCCAATAATGATGCCGCCAGACAGCCGGTCCAGACCCCTGTCCCCGGCAAGGGGATGGCCACAAATATAAAGAGTCCAAAAAACTTGTAGCGGGTAATTTTATCCGTTTTTTTCAACCCTTTGCGAATAATCCATTGAGCCAGCTTGCCAAATACTTTAGTTTTCGCCATCCAATTAAGGATTGCCGGAATAAACATGAGGATAAAAGGGGCCGGAATCAAACTGCCAATAACGCCTAAAAAATAGGTTTGCAGATAAGGCATGTCATAAGCCAGAATCCCCAGTGGAATTGCCCCTCTTAATTCTACCACCGGAATGGCAGAAACAAGTAGAATTTCCAGCCAATCCGGCAAAAATGCCAATAAATTTATAATAGTTTCTTTCATCCAGGATAATCTCCTTTTATTCTGCTTGATTCGATGTTACAATATTCTAAATGCCATCAGAATCTCATTTTACCTTTTATTCAAGGCTTTATCAAGACTTATTAAACTTTGATCACTTAACTTAAGTCCAATCTGATTTGGCATAATTTTAAAAACGGAGCACAAACTTGAAAAAAATTCTTGGGCCTCTTCGCCGAGGTATAGAACAATATGATATGATCAAGGCCGGTGATTCAATTGCCATCGGTCTTTCCGGTGGTAAAGACAGCACGGCTCTTTTAATGGCGATGAAACGCTATCAGCACTTTTCACCGGTTCCTTTTGAATTGAAAGCCATTACTCTGGATCTGGGATTTGAGGGAATGGATTTCTCGCCGCTGGTGGATTTATGTAAAAAAATAGAGGTCCCCTACATCATCAAAAAAACAGAGATCGGTCCCATCGTTTTTGATGAACGCAAAGAAAAAAGTCCCTGCTCCCTGTGTGCCCGGATGAAACGGGGCGCTCTGCACGATCTGGCAATTTCAGAAGGCTGTCGAACAATCGCCTTTGGTCATCATAGTGATGATGTGGTGGAGACGTTTTTCCTGAGCCTTTTCTACGAAGGTCGGATTAATACCTTTTCCCCAGTCACTTACCTGGATCGTAAGGATATCACCCTCATTCGGCCCATGATCTTTGTCAAGGAAAAGGATATCCTTTTTGATCCTTTATTAAAAGAACTCCCGGTCGTAAAAAGCACCTGTCCGGCTGATGGACACACTAAACGCGAAGAAATGAAAGAACTGCTTAAAATGATCAAAAAAACCGTTCCCGATGTTTATGATCGGGTTCTTCGGGCTATTCAAAATAAAGAACAATTAAACCTGTGGTTTTAGATACAGAAAGAAGGTAATATTATGAATGAGAAAATTTTAGTTGTTGATGACGAAGCTTCAATCGTTGATTTAATAAAGATGGAACTTGAGTTTGAGGGTTATCAGGTTGAAACTGCCTATGATGGGATTGAAGCAGTCGAAAAAGCACTGGAAATCCGTCCGGATCTGATCGTTTTAGATATTATGCTGCCCAAGAAAAACGGCTATGATGTCTGCCGTGAGTTATCGCCCCAGCTGGGCTGCCCCATTATCATGCTGACAGCCAAAACTGATATTATCGACAAAGTTCTGGGACTGGAACTTGGGGCTGATGATTATTTGACTAAACCCTTTGATAACCGCGAACTTTTAGCCCGAATTAAAGCCCATCTCCGCCGTTCGGCGACCCTAATGGACCAGCCTAAAGAAGATTCGATTCTCAGAAACGGCGATCTCTGTATTTATCCGGACGAACGGATGGTCACGCTAAAAGAGGAAGAAATCCACCTCACCCCTAAAGAATTTGAACTCTTGTATCTGCTGGCATCCAATCTGGAACAGGTTTTTCCCCGGGATTCGCTGCTGGAAAAGATCTGGGGCTACGATTATTATGGCGATACTAGAACCGTTGATATGCATGTCCAGCGTATTCGTCGAAAAATCGATTCTCAGGGAAACAAATATATCCAAACCGTTTTTGGGATCGGTTATAAAATGAGGAAAGTTTGATGCATCTTTCCTACCGTGCACGTCTGATCCTTTACAATTTTATTCTCTTTGCCTTTTCTTTTCTGCTGATCTTTTTTTGCGTTTTTCAGGGAACTTCCTACTATTACATCAATCAGACCAAAAACCTGCTGATGGAAATTTCCCGGGACTCCAGCCTTTATATCAGTCAGGAATTAAAAACCATCAATGACGATTCTACTCTGGAAAACCGCTTTATCAGTAACAGCCTTTATCTGAGCCACAGCATATCAGCCACGGAATCAACAAGGACCCTTCTTTATGATGTCAATGGCATTTTAATCGCAGATTCCAGCACCCTGACTACCTCGGCCAGCCTGGATACCGAGGTAAATTTGTCACGCAGTCAGAATGCGCCGGTCTTTACCCTCAAACAAATCAATAATACGACCTACGCCTATTTTACAGCTCCTATTACCGTCGATGAAACCCTGATCGGCTATCTGGGTTTCGTTTATTCGCTCCGGGAAATGGATGTCTTTTTAAGTCATGTAGCCTTTTTTATGTGGCTCAGCGGCTCACTTGCCCTTTTTCTGATTGTCATGCTTTCTTTTCGCTTTGCCAGTAATTTCATTCGACCGATTAAAGACCTGACCAAAATTTCAGAAGAGATTAACGAAGGCAATTACAATTTGGCGATCTATTACAAGCATCAGGACGAAATTGGTGAACTGACCAAGGCCTTTAACGTGATGATTACCAACAACAATAATATGATCATCCAGCTTGACTCAGAAAGAAAACGGCTGGCTGGCGTTTTGGCATCCCTGGATGATGGCCTGCTGGCCCTTGATCAAAACGGTAACATCATCACTTCCAACCGCTATATCAAGACTTATTTCAATGTCACGAGCCCCAAAAGTATTTATGATTTTCAATACCAGTCTTTTTTACGGGATATTTTTGACCGGCTTAAAAACGGCAAAGACCATATTCAGGAAGAAATAGACTGTAATGATCGTAACCTGCTCTTAATCGGCAGTCCCATTCGGGAAAAGGGTTTTGAAGAAAATTATATGATTATCATCAGAAACATGACTGCTGCCAAACATATTCAGGATGAACAACGTAAATTTATCAGCAGTGTTTCCCACGAACTAAGAACCCCGCTAACAACCATTATTGGTTACACTGATATGCTGACCAGACGTCAGGTGGTCGATCCGGAAATCTTAAATCGCTCACTTAACACCATTAACCGTGAAGGCCATCGCCTGTTACGGCTTGTTGACACACTGCTCAATGTTAATAAATTCGACAAAGCCGAATTTGATTTTAAAAAGACCAATTTAAATATTGTTATTCTCTTATCGGAGGTTGTTGAGCAAATGCAAATCAAGGCCTCTCAGTCCGAAGTGGAAATTAATTATCGATCTGAAGATTTGCCGGAAGTTTTAGGTGACTATGACCGTCTCCAACAGGTTTTTATCAATATTATTCACAATGCCATAAAATATTCAAATCCCGGCGATATTATTGATGTCGTCTCGACCCTTGAAGACCGGCATATTATTGTTTCAATCCGGGACTATGGTCCAGGTATTTCCGACATCGAACAAAATCGCATTTTCAACGCTTTTTACCGGGTTGAAGAAGACCGTTCCCGCGCCCCAGGTGAAGGTGGATCAGGGCTTGGTCTATACATTGTCAAACAGATCGTGGAAAAACATGATGGCCAGATTCAGATCGAAAGCCAGGTTGGTGAAGGAACCAACATCATCGTAACCCTGCCCATTCTTGAAGAACTGATCTATGGAGGTGATAAAGATGAAACGCTTTAGAAAAATCTTATTCTTTACTTTATTGCCCCTTATATGTCTGATTAGCTTCTGCGGCTGTGAAAACATTCTTTTCCCCTACAATGTTCCAGTGGTTTTACAGGAAGATCAGAACAGTCAGACCGATAGTCCACAGGAAGCGACCATTGTCAGTTATCAGGTCATTTCAACCGGTCTTGTCCAGGACATCAGCTATAGCGGCTCAAATTTATTAATCCTTAATAATACCGCTCCCTATGCGATCAATATCTTTGACA
Source organism: Eubacteriaceae bacterium (assembly GCA_030156895.1). Taxonomy (GTDB): domain Bacteria; phylum Bacillota; class Clostridia; order Eubacteriales; family Eubacteriaceae; genus Acetobacterium. Next base: position 8,736 of record JASGLP010000083.1, read on the forward strand.
CCGCTAATCACCAGCAGTCAACCTTTCTCAGTTCAGACAAACAGCAGTCATCGGCAGTCTATGATTCTTATGATACTGGCATCTATTATATCGAAGAAACTGCTAATCAGGATTCCAATACAACAGATATCCAGCTGGTCTGGTCCGATGTCAGTAAAAACACCACCAGAATCATCTCCGATGCTGAAGAAAACGTGGTACCAAATTTTGGAATCGCCGACCAGGGGAATGTTGCTTACGGCAATAACAACAATGAACTGATTTTGTCCGATAACAACGGTAATCGAACCGTTTATAAGAACCCCAACAATGACACCCTGCTTCAAGTCGCCTATATCGGCGATGAGCCCTGTTTTGTTTTTATTGCTGCCAATCCCGCTGTCGAGGATGAAACAAACCTTTATTACGCCCGCATCCCCGATGATTCAAACGAGCTATCGCCCACATTGATCAGCGAAAATGTTGCCAGCTTTAATATTGATAAGCTGAATAATCAGGTCGCCTTTGTTAAAAACAGCGGTGATACCCAAAGCATCTGTGTCTGGCAGCTTAACCATTCAAAACCATCTGTTCTTGCCAGCGGTTCCTTTGGCAGTGTCCAGTTCACGCCCAGCGGAGAAAATATTATATATACCCAATTGGCTACTGGTAACACCGACCTCAAAAGTCAGTCCATCTGGATCATGGACAGCAACGGCAACAATCCCCTGCAATTAACGGCACCAATTAAACTGAGTTCTACCATTGTCTGCCACCCCTTTCAGTCAATTTTGTTCTTTTCCATTGAACGCAATACTGATAATACTGAAAGTTTTAATTCTCGGGTCATTTCCGAGGTCTATCAGCTTGTTTATCAGGTTCAGTAAGAGGCATTTTCAAGTGAACTTGAATGCCCGAACTTGCTTGGTATTTACGCTATTTTAAGTATCTACACCAGCCGGGCTACTCCTTGCAGCTGACGCTGCAACTCGTATCGTGCTTCGCCCGATAAAGAAAA
>JASGLP010000084.1 GCA_030156895.1 Eubacteriaceae bacterium
TCATAATAGCATTTTATACCAAAAGTGAGTGAAAAGGAAGACCTAACCCCTCAAGATTGAGGGGCAGGGGTGTTGATGTGCCATAGGCACTTTTTTATTGAAATTTTATCTAGAGGTGAATTATGGAAAAAAATGTTACACAAAACAAAATGGGTGTCATCCCGATTAAAAAACTCATGTTTTCAATGGGCTTACCGATGATTTTATCAATGGTTGTACAAGCTTTTTACAATATTGTTGACAGTTATTTTGTCAGTAATATGCAGGATGCTTCTGGAATTTCGAATATAGGTGATTATGCAATTAATGCATTGACCCTTTCTTTCCCCATTCAAATTCTAATTATTGCCATTGGTGTTGGTACTGGGGTAGGTGTTAATGCACTATTATCCCATAGTTTGGGAGAAAGCGACCACAAAAAGGCCAGCAGTATCGCTGGAAACGGAATATTTCTGGGAATCTGCACATACATCGTTTTTCTGATCTTTGGAATTTTTGGTGTCGAAGCCTTTTTTAAGGCCCAAACAAGTGATCCGATTATCATTCAAATGGGCGTAGATTATTTGTCTATTTGTTCCGTTCTTTCTTTTGGAGCGATTGGATTTATGATTTTTGAAAAACTTTTGCAAAGCACTGGCAGAACAATGGCCTCGACAATCGCACAATTAGCGGGAGCGCTTGTAAATATTATTCTGGACCCAATACTTATATTTGGATTTTTGGGATTTCCAGCAATGGGCGTCACGGGTGCGGCAATTGCTACTGTTGCCGGTCAGATCTGTTCGCTCTTACTGGGTATGCTTTTTCATTATCGCCACAATTTAGAAATAGACGGAAGTTTACATTATATTAAACCGATTCCAGCAATTATAAAAGCAATCTATAAGATTGGTGCACCAGCTATTTTGATGCAAGCTTTAATGTCTATTATGGCCTATGGAATCAATATTATTTTTGGGATGATTTCTGTTTCTCTGGTTACCGCTTTTGGAATTTATTATAAAATTCAACAATTCGTCTTTTTTGCTGCCTTTGGCATTAATAATGCTTTAATACCCATTGTAGCTTTTAATTATGGAAAAAAAGATGAAAAAAGAGTGAGAGACGGTATAAAATTCGGATTAATTTACACACTTTTTTTGATGGTCTTTGGAACGATTCTATTACAAATGTTTGCCACACCAATTTGCAGCATATTCTCTTTATCGCAAGAGGTTTTAGATCTATGCATTCAAGCTATTCGAATCGTAACACTTGGCTTTATTTTTGCAGGTGCAAATATCGTCTTCCAAGGAACGTTTCAGGCATTGGGAAATGGTCTAAATTCATTATGGGTGTCACTCATTCGTCTAATTGTAGTTACGCTTCCACTTGCTTATGCTTTTAGCCTGCTCCCAAATGCCGAGAATATTATATGGTTGTGTTTCCCAATCGCAGAAGCATTTGGATTTCTAGTAGGATTTTTCATCCTGAGATATGAATTGAAAAATAAAATTTCAGGACTTTCTAATTTTAAAATACACAATACTATTGACACTGAGAAAGTCATAAATGAAGTATAATAAATTCTAATATATTGTCAGTCTGTTCATCACATGATCTTTCTTGAAGATGAAATTTCTGTAACTTTCAATTAGTAACAGTGATGAATAGACTGTTATATAAATAAACATACAACAGCATTGGGCTCAGAATCCGGTTGAGCATGTGCCGAAATCTCCTGTGTGCAGCTACACAAAAAAAGCGCTATCATGGCGATCACAATTATAAAAATTCCTCGATTAAACACAATTTCCTCCTTAAAACCATTTTTTCTTTTTGAAATAAAACAACGTTAGAGATGCGACCAATAGACACAAAACTATAACAAAAGGATAACCATAGATCCACTTAAATTCAGGCATTATTAAATTCATTCCAAACCATCCAACAATCAGGGTAAGCGGTAAAAACACTGATGTAATGACGGTAAACAGCTTCATGACATTATTTAAATTAATATCAAGTTGCGCCTGATAGGCTTCTCTTACCTGAGTTCCATAATCGCGGAGATTTAAAACATTTGTAAATAAGCGATTGATCCGATTGGTAAGTATTTTGAAATATTTTATTTCCTCTTGTGCCATCAGCTTATTATCATTCTCCTCGATTGATTCAGATACTTCTAATAATTGTTCATAATACTGCTTTAATATCAGCATTTTTTTTCTAAAACTAACCAGATAATCTACTAAATTATTCTTAATCGAGATTATAAACTCTTCTTCAAGTCCTGAAATTTCTTCTTCAATAGCTATCAAAACTTCACGATCATCATAGGTCAGTTTGTCGAAAAAGATTTGCAAAAATTTTCCTGGAGAAGAAACTTTGATCTCTTCCTGCGAGGTCATTTGAGCAATTTTGATAATGTATCGAGGATTTTCTGAAAAAAACAACAATAAATTACTCTTAAAAATAATACCGATTTTTCTTGGCTTTTCGTCTAACGCAATTGCATCAGGAAGATTGAGCATAATAAAATCAAACCCATCGTGGCTTTCGAATCTTGTACCATTGCTTATTTTATATTCTTCAATAACATGATCTGTAACACCATAATTCTGATAAACTTCTGAAAAATTCTCAAAATCAAAAATACATAAATGACAATTTTCTTCAGAAAGCTTATTGTTTTCATTAATACAGTCACTAAGTTGATAATTTTTGATTTGATAATTTTGCATTCGATCCTCGATTCTTAATAATTATGACTCGATTTATTATACACATTTTCATATCGATTTGCATTATTTCTTTTATAAAGAAAAAGAGCCTCATAAGAAGCTCAACCAATGGACAACTCTGTATCCAGTTTCTAAATATCAACAGATCAGCACAGTATCTCAATTTGCAAGAATAATTAATCGACTTTTCTGCCTTTTGTCTTCAGGAAGCAGATTAATATATTTAAAAAGTAACTGCAAACCCAAAATTAATCGATATTTTCTAGTAATTGCTTCATTCCAATCTTTGAGTTCTCAATCACCGCCACAATTTGCTCTTTTGAAATATTATCAAGGTGAAAACCTGCCACTACGGTACAAATACAGCGGTATTCTTGTGAAATTTTTTTAGCCAAAGGAATCGCCAGGGCATCATCACGATGATGAAGGGGTGTATAACTGACGATTCGTCCATCATCGCCGATAGCTGTACAACCAATATGAATATCTCCACCTGTCAGCAAAATCAGGTAATCAGCACCTAATTTTCTAACCTCATAGTTCAATGCTGTGTCGCCAGATCCTACTGAGAATTTCATTAACTATGCCCCCATCTTTTAAATAATGAATTTGAGATGCCTAATAAATCGAATGCCTTTCCAACACTTTGATTAATTATCTCGTCAATGGTTTGCGGCTGATGATAAAATGCTGGCATAGGTGGAAGTATTATACCTCCCGCTTCTGTTATAGTTGTCATATTGCGAAGATGGATGCTGGTTAAAGGCGTTTCTCTTGTCATTAAAACTAAAGGTTTTCTTTCTTTTAATGCGACGTCAGCCATTCGAACAATCAGGTTATCGCTAAAACCATTGGCAATTCCGGCTAATGTTTTCATACTGCAGGGAGCTACAATCGTTTTTTCAATCCCATAAGAACCACTGGACACAGCGGCAGCCATATCATCACACTGATAGATTGCATCAGCCAGCGATAGTACTGAGTCGACAGAATAGCAGGTTTCAATCTCAATGGTTTTAGCGCCCCAATCACTTAGGACAAGGGAAACGTGACAATCAGTTTCCTTCAGTGCTTGTAAAAGGCGAATTCCGTATATGACCCCTGACGCACCAGTAATGCCAACCGCAATTTTCATTAATATTTTCTCCGTTTCTCAGTCTTTTCAAGATTAATGCCAGATGGTTCAATAATTACACCATAAACATTTTCAGCTATTTCCTTTGAGATGATGCCATCCAAAACATCTTCATAGACTTTTTGAGCTTGTCGTTTACGTGGGTCTCCCCAACCGCCGCCGCCGCTTGTGTTTAGATGAATACGATCGCCTTTAACCGCTTTTCTGGGCGCTTCTTTACTTTCCATAACAATCTCTTGCCCCTGACTGAAAAAAACACTGCGATTTAAACTGCCCGCTCCACCGCCACGCAGGCCAAAAGGCGCATGTTTAATGCCATCACCAAAATTAACCAGATCAGCCTGATCAGCGGTTACCTCGAAAGCGTATTTCATACCACAACCACCGCGAAATTCACCAGCGCCAGCGGTGTCAGAATCCATCTCATGATACAAAGTTAGATGTGGATACTGCACCTCGTTGGATTCAATATTAGGGGCTTTAACGCCGCCAAAATTAGAGAGAGTCGCCATATAGGGTTTTCCATCATGACCTTCCATAGCCCCGCCACTGCCCAGTGAACAAAAGGAAAATCCCACGTAATAACGTTCATTTCGGGGATCAACACCATAAAACGATGGTCCCAGATATCGATGATAACCAGCCGAAACACGACCTGATTCCGCCTGATCCAACGCTTTAAAAATAGTTCCAATTATTTCACTGGCCGGTGTCAAAGTACAGAGAGTCATTGGTGCCGGAAGATGAGGATTAACAAGTGAACCTTCCGGTAAATTGACTTCAATACAGTTGAACGCCCCCCCATTACGAGGAATATCTTTTCCTAAAAACCATAGTGCCGCAATGCCTGATGCACAAGTCGCCGTTACCACTGACGTATTGATAAAACCGGTAACCTGATCATCGGTACCCTCAAAGTCTATCAGCATCTGATCTCCAGAAATTTTAACCGTAACTTCAATCTTAATTGGTTCCTGCTGGAATCCGTCATCATCAATGTAATCAGAAGCTTTGTAAATACCATCTGGTACTTCATTAATTCGTTTTCGGGTCAGTCTTTCCGCCATTTCTAACGAAACACTGACCGCATTCTTTACTATTTCAGGAGAAAAGGATGAAAGCATTTCCTGAATTCTTTTTGCAGCAAGTCTATTTGAGCCAATTTGTGCCAGAAAATCGCTTGTCAGCATTTGTGGATTTCTGGTATTAATACGGATTAAATCCAGGATATCATCAAGCATTTCATTGTTTTTCATTAACCGGGTCGGTGGAATCCGGATGCCCTCCTGAAATATTTCCGTGGCCTTGGGATTGTAACTGCCAGCCGTAGAACCACCAATGTCACCATGATGTGCTCGACTGACACAGAAAAAAAGTAATTCGTCCTGAGCAAATACCGGTGTTATAATCCCAATATCCGGCAAATGATTACCACCGTCATAGGGATCATTAATGATGAAAACATCACCATCGAAAATATTTTCTCCAAATTTTCGCAAAACTGCTTTTACGCTAAAAGATCCCGCAGTCGCTAAAATTGGAATCCCATTCAATTGTGATACCAGTTCTCCTTTGGCGTCGCAGATACAACAAGCAAAGTCGCAGGCTTCAGCAAAAATCGGTGAATGAGCAGAATGCTCGAGGGCAATCCCCATTTCTTTTGTAATACTATCTAAACGGTTCATGATCACTGTTCGATTAAGAATAGCTTCAGTTCTTTGATCCATCGCGAGCCTCCTTTTTCATCACAATTATGCCTTCATCTTCCATCTGACACGAAAACCCTTGTGGTACAAGCAATGTCGTATATGATAAATCAACAAGGGCTGGGCCTGAACAGCCATTTTTTAGCTCTCCCTCATCTAGAGAAATGACATCAATTTCACCAGTCAGACCAAATATTTCACCAGAAACAGTTTTGCTTTTTGTTTTAATGGGTGACTGGGAAAGTGGGAAAAGCACATTTTCATTTTCAGCTTCATAGCAAGCTAGATGTAGATCAATAATCTCCCAATCTTTATCCCGTTCAGCATATTGGTAAAGATTCTGATGTGCGTCATAAAAGGCATTTTCCACAACGGCTTTATCGGAGTCCTCAAAAAAGTCTTTATCCCAGGGCACACTTATCTCATGGTGTTGGCTGACATAGCGCATTTCCATTGTCAGACGCATTTTTTGTCGATCTTTGGGAACATTAAGACGGGTTAAGTAGTTTTCGCCATCAAATCTCATAACCTGCAGTTTTTCATTTAATCTCTGCGCATTAAAATTTTTCTTTTCCATGATAACACTTGCTGTCAAATCCGTTCGGCATGAAGCGCCAAGCATTCCCCAAGAGCAGAAAACTGGACCTTGTGAAGGTAAAATAACTTCTGGCATATTTAGAGACGTCATAACACGGGCAGCAAAGAGGCCGAATGCACCTCCGGCACTAATCAAACTGTATTTTCGAGGATCATTTCCCTTTTGAGTGGTAACTAGACGCACGGCATCAGCCATCATTTCTGCTGCAATGGCATAGATCAAACGAGCTGCCTCAATCGTTGTAATTCCAAGCGGATCAGCAACTTTTGTTTTTAATGCTGCTGCCGCTTTTTTGACTGATAGGTTCATCTTTCCACCCAAAAAATTCTTAGCATTGATGAGTCCTAAAACCACAAGTGCATCAGTTACAGTCGGTTCTTCCCCGCCAAGATTATAGCAGGCAGGTCCAGGAACAGAACCGGCGGAATCTGGGCCAACATTGACCTGTCCGCCTTCTGCTACATGAACAATACTGCCACCGCCTGCTCCAATTGAATGGATGTCAATCATTGGGATTGTTAAAGGATATCCTTCTAAATCTGTTTGAGAAACCAGCTGATTTGTTTCATCATTGACCACGTGAAGATCAAAACTGGTTCCTCCCATATCTGCCAAAACGCAATGGCTTCGTTTAAGCATTTTCGATAAAGTTTCGTTTCCTACTGCACCTCCGGCTGGGCCTGATAAAAGCGTTGTAACTCCGAACTCCTCGGTATCCGCCGTATCACTCAAACCACCACTGTTTTTCATGATGAAGATTGGACGATTCCATCCAAATGCCTTTAATTCCTTCTTGACTTCCGATAAATAATCAGATAAAACGGGTGTACAATACGCGTTAATAACCGTCGTTGTAGTTCGTTCATATTCTCGAATTCGTGGTGACACTTCTGATGACAGTGAAACGAAGATTTCTGGGCACTCTTTTCTGATGATTTCAGCAGTTCGTTTTTCATGGTCGGGATTTAGAAATGAAAACAGATATGATACAGCGATTGCTTTTATACCCGCTTCTTTACAGGCCTGGCACGCTTCGATAACAGCATTATCGTTAAGACTTGTGATGACATCCCCTTTGTAATCTAGGCGCTCTTCTATTCCAAATCTGAATCGACGTGGAACTAAAACTTCAGGGGTTTTTGCAGACAGATCCCATTGATTGGATAATTGCGAACGTCTGATTTCCAAAGCATCACGAAAGCCTTTTGTTGTAAAAAGTGCCGTTTTGACTCCCTTTTTTTCAAGCAATGCATTGAGCGCTAAGGTTGTACCCAATGAAATCTTTTCGGTTCTTTTAAGTAGTTCAGGAAGGTTTGTTTCCCAGGATTCTGCCAGTTCGTGCAGTCCTTCTAAAATACCTTTGGCTGGAAAAAAATGATTGGTGGGATTTTTAACCGCAACTTTTTGTAGCTGTCCACCATTAAGGATTCCATGTGAGGTAAAATCTGTAAATGTTCCGCCTGTATCAATTGCAATTTTTATCATTTCTAACCCTTCTGCATTCTGTTACTTTACGTATTTAAATAACCGTTGAACATCACCTATTACATTTTCGTCAATATCTATTTTGGGCGAAAATCCACTCAGTGGTTTGGTGGCATCTATTCCCATTTTAGCTGTCCGGCTCAGTTCGTCTGTCGAAGGATCTAAAGTTTCACCCATCATATTAGGAAATACCATAACACCACGATCTGCTTGGAGTCTTGTTGCCATTGCCCACAAAACCTCCTGTTCATTAAAGACATCCACATCTTCATCTACCACAACAACCATCTTGATATGATGATCCATGCCAAGCGTCGTTAAAATAACCTGTTGGGCTTGACCTTCAGCAGTTTTCTTCATTGAAACATAACAGTGAAAAATACCACAGGACGAAAGCGGAGAATGGACGGCTTTTATATTGGGCAGATTTTGTTTAAGGAACTTCTCAATATCACCTTCACGCTGGATTGATACAATTGTAATATGTTCGCTGCTCATAGCTGGGGTGATGTCATGAAAAATGGCCTTTTCACGATATCTTATGGCATTGACCTGAAAGACATTTTCGGTACTGCGAAAACATGCATAGTTTGTATATTCGGCGAATGGGCCTTCCGGTTCGCGAACATTAGCCAGAACCTCCCCTTCTAAAACAAACTCAGCATAGGTGGGTACATTTAAATCAATTGTTTTGCAGGGTGAAACTTCAAGCGCTTGGCCAAATAGTCCACCTATTGCACCAAATTTTCCCAAGTGATAAGGAACTGATGCTTGGGATCCCAAAGAAATATTGGGATGTACGCCGATGCAAATTGCTGCTTTCATATTTTCGCCACGTTCTTCACTGCGTCTGAAATACTCCCACATTCGTTGACGGGAATGAAAAGAAATCCCCAGCTTGTTTTTTCCTTTTAACTGCAAACGGTGGTAGCCAAGGGTCTCAGCACCCGTTTCAGGATCTTTTGCGACACAAAGACCAGAGGTGATATAGGGTGCTGCATCAATTGGGAAATGCTTTAGGATTGGCAGTTTCGTCAAGTCGACATCATCACCTTCAATGAAATTAGCGTTACATGGAGGATTTTCAATTATTTTAAGATCATCAAAGCGGTTCTTTATTTTTTCCCCAAAAGCCTCTGAAACTTGAGAAACTTCTACGCCCATCCCCCTGGCAAAGCGATCTTTTGTGCCCAAAATATTTGTAACGACAGGAAATTCACTGTCCTCCACATCATCAAACCACATCACTGGAAACTGATGTTTTTTTTCTAGTTCCATCATAAAGGTACTGATCTCATAATCACGTTTTACTTTTTCACTGACATGACTGATCTCACCATTTTCATCTAATTCTTTTAAAAAATCCCGTAAATCTTGGCTCACAATTGTTCTCCTTGTAAAATAGTGTTAGGGTTAAGGTAGAAAACCTCACCCGAATGATTTTTATATTTTAATACTTAATGTTCGGATTAGTCAGCGACACTTGA
>JASGLP010000085.1 GCA_030156895.1 Eubacteriaceae bacterium
ATCCGCAGCCAGGAAGCCCCTGGCTGCGGATTCTTTATGTTTATATTTTTAATAATTTTCGTTTCGCACTTCGAAATAAACCTGTGAATAATGACAAACCGGGCAGTAGTCAGGTGCTTTTTTCCCCATAACCAAATGCCCACAGACACGACATTCCCACATGACCTGGTCGCTTTTTTCAAAAACCTTCTGCATTTCCACGTTATCTAAAAGATAGCGATAACGGGCTTCATGGGCTTTTTCGATGGCGCCCACTTTTCTGAAGCGTTCAGCCAATTCAGGAAAGCCTTCTTCATCAGCATCCTTAGCAAAACGATCATACATGTCTGTCCATTCGTAGTTTTCACCTTCTGCGGCTTTTAAAAGGTTATCGGATGTTTTACCAATATTACCCAGTTCTTCAAACCAGATTCTAGCATGCTCCTGCTCATTTCGGGCAGTTTGTAAAAAGATTGACGAAATCTGATCGTAACCTTCTCTTTGTGCCACATCAGCGAAGTAGGTATATTTATTTCGCGCCTGGCTTTCGCCAGCAAAAGCATCCTGCAGATTTTTTTCTGTTTTTGTTCCGGCATATTTATTAACTGTTTTAACCTGCTCTTCTACTTTTTCAAAATAAGAAGCAGGCTTTTTACAACGGGGACAGATAAAATCCTCTGTCAGTTCCCCTTCATGAATGTATCCACAGACTGTACAACGATATTTTCCCATTTTTTCCTCCTTGAACGACTTTTTAGATTTATTTTGGCAAAACTAAGGTATTGCCAAAACGCTTCAAACTCGTCTATATTGAAATGGTTCTAATTTACATTTATTATTATACCGTATTTATTAAAAAAATCAATCTTTTTTTAATTTTAATTTTTTCTAACTTGCACGCAAAAGGAATCCCCGTTAGCAACTGCGTTACAATAAATTAAATATCATCATTGATTGCCTTTTAAAACATTGCTATCAACTTTTTCTACAGCCGTTCTATTTCGCCCCTGACCTTTAGCTTGATACAAAGCATTATCAGCCAATCTCATTAGCTCATCAAAACTCTTTATTCCAGAATTGAAAGCTGCTATCCCAATACTGACTGTTACCTGAATGCAGTCACTTCCATACTGAATTTTTCTCAAACCTAGTCTATTTCTAAAAATTTCCGCTTTTTCAAAAGCCTGAATGATATCAGCATTTTGCATCACTACTGCAAATTCCTCTCCGCCGATACGACCAATGATTTCAGCATTTTGAAAAACTTTTCCGAGGCATTGAGCCATTTCACAAAGCACCAAATCCCCTGCCTGATGCCCATAACTATCATTTATCTTTTTAAACAAGTCCAAATCCATCATTAATAAGCACAACTCTTTCCTGTTTTGCATAGCTTGTAAAAAAGATACCTCAGCACATTCACTAAAATACCTTCGGTTGTATAAACCGGTCAGTGCATCGGTTCTGGCAATTTCGATCAGTTTCTTTTTTAGCTCCTCATTGCTGTTTTTTTAGATTGTACCCAAAAAAAGAACTACCTACCAGCATAATCCCAAAATGCTGGCAAGTAGTTTCGATTTAACAAAGCTTTTATAACATCTGTCAGCTCACCACTTTTACAGTTCAATCACTTTCTCAAGGCGTATAAAAGGCTTCTTCAGTCACCACCCGGTTGCGCCCCATTTCCTTAGCCAGATACAAGGCTGAATCAGACCGGCTCAGGACATCATCAACGGTTTCATCCGCTTTCAATTGGGCCACCCCAAAGGAACAGGTTTTTTGACCCACTTCATTAAAAATATGGTTCGATATTTTGATCCGCAGCTTTTCCGCCAGCTGACGGGCTCCGGAAAGATCCGTATCCGGGCAGATGATAATAAATTCCTCACCACCCCAGCGTCCCAGGATATCCGTTTGTCTAATCCCATCTGTGAGCAGCTGACCAACCGAAACCAGCACTTCATCACCAACCAGATGGCCATGCTCATCATTGACTTTTTTAAAATAATCAATATCCAGCATAATCACCGATAAAAGTCGATTTCGGGTCTGAACCGGTTCATTTTCAAGCAGGACTTCATCGATTTTGCGACGATTAAACAATCCGGTCAGCTGGTCTTTTTGCGCCATTTCTTTCATTTCATCTTCCAGCCGTCGGCGTTCGGTCACATCGCGCTCAATATACAAAATCCCGGTGGGATTGCCATCCTTGTCCTTTAAAATATTAGCGTTTGCTTCAATATAAAAAAGTGTGCCGTCTTTTTTGACCATTAAATATTCAGCGGCTCCGGTGAGATTTCCATTAATCATTTCGCCAATAAAATAAATGGCCTTGCTTAAATAGGACTCATGGATAAATTCCATGGCATTGCGGCCTAAAAGTTCTTCCTTCGAATCATATCCCCACATTTCGACGGTTCGATCCGTTACAAAATTCACGATCCCGTCCATATCCGTAATGGCGATGCCATCTGGCGAGGTATCGACGATTGCCTTAAATTTTTCTTCACTGACCCGCAGGGCATCCTCAATGTAAGTTCGTTCAATAACTTCATCTTCCAGACGGCGGTTGGTCTCAAGCAGCTTATTGTAATCTTCATGCTCTTTAGTGATATCCCAGTTGGCGCCAATCATTCTGATCGGCTGACCACTTTCATCCGTGTCAACTGTTGCCAGCAAACGAATCCTGCGACTATTATTAATCGTGCGAAATTCTGCCGTGCATTCGCTCTTGCTTTCGATTGCCTGACGGATTAAGTCTTGCACCTGATTCAGATCATCAGGATGAATGATTTTTTCCCAGATGCTATGGGCCACCCGCCCCGCCTTCATTTCCAGACCATACAATTCTACCATCTGTTCATCAAGAAAGAGGCTGTCCGATTTCATATCCCAATCAAATACACCGATCATTGCCACGCGATTAGCTAATTTAAAGCGGTTTGACAGCAATTCCAGTTCTTCTTTTGCCTGTTTGACAATCACCACATTAAACACAGCTTCCATTAACAGAGAAACGTGCAGAATATCGCTTTCTTCAAAGCCCCCCTGGCCATTGGCCAAACCGATCACACCCATTATTTCATCGTCTCTTATCACTGGAACCGTCATATAATTGTCAATTACCACATGATCTGGCTTTGTTTCGGTCTTTCTTCTTTCAAACTGATTGCTCACAAACGGCTTTCGACTCAGTTTGACTTCATCCAGAACCCTGGCATGCGCTTTTAAAAAGGCTTGCTGGTAAGTATCCATTTGCTGATCATTTGCAGACTTTTCCAGTCCGGAGGATAGCGCAAAACGGTTTTGCTCCTCATTACAGCAACAGATATAACCCATCTGACTGCCTGTCAGTAAAATGGCCTGTTTCAGCGTATAATCGAGAAAGCTTTGTAGGGATCCGGCGGAATATCTGATCATATCCACCAGTTGTCTTAATTGCATTTCATTGATTTGATCTTTCATGACATCCACGCTTACCTTTCAAAGACTTTCACAATCGAAAATAAAATTGATATTTGTTCTTTAGCATCGCACTTTTTATCCAGTGGGCTGATTACTTTGCCTCTATTATAGTATAAGCTGGATAAGAATTGCCAGTCTTTTACAGTAAAATTTAATCCATCACTTTCTGATCATTGCCGCAGCTTAAAATATTATCCTTTTGGAAAACAGACGCTAAATCGGCTCCCTTTCCCTAATTCACTGCTCACGCTAATTTCACCGCCATGAAGCAGCATAATTCGTTGTGAAATGGTCAGCCCCAAGCCGGTACCTGGGGTGTTGCGCGACTGATCAGCCTTATAAAAACGATCAAAAATCCTGGTCAGATCCGATGCATCAATCCCCATTCCGCTGTCCCAAATTTCCAGTTTAATCTCACTCCTGCTTTCAGTCAGCTTTAGGCCAATCCGACCTCCTTGGTGGGTATAGTTGATCGCATTGGTCACCAGATTGATCACGACCTGATCAATCAAGGCTTGATCGCCAACCATCATCATCTCGGATAAATCGACTTCCAGTTCCAGCTCCTTTTTTTCCCACTGCTCCTGCAAGAGGAGAACCACCCGGCGAATCGCCTCATCCAGAGAAAAGGGCTCTTTTTTTAAGCCGGCCACCCCATTTTCCAACTCTGAAAGTTTTAAAACATTAGCCGAAAGCTGCCCCAATCGCTCACTTTCTTCAACAATAATATCGACATATTCCTGTCGTTTTATTTCTGATAGGTCAGGATCCTTTAACAGTTTTCCAAAGCCTTTGATAGACGCAATTGGTGTTTTAAACTCATGCGAAACGTTACTGACAAAATCCCGATGAATATAATCATTGCTGGATAAAGCCTGGGTCATCAAGTTAAAGTTTCTTGCCAGCACCGCTAGCTCATCTTCGCCTTTTACTTCCAAACGCATATCAAAATTACCTTGAGCGACCTTTTTCGTCGCTTCAGTTACGGCCTTGATCGGTTTAACAATCATTGCCACTGCAAAAAATATTAAAATCGACCCGATCATCAAGGTCAGAAAGAGGGTCGCTTTTTGCCGATTTAAAAGATCATTCATTTCCTGCGCCTGGAGATTAGGCATGGTGATAACATAACCCTGATTGAGTTTGGCAATCACGATCGGCCCCTGATACTCTCTTGCATATTCCATGACAAGTTCGCCCTTGTCAATGCGTGACAAGAGCTCATCTGTAAGAGCCATTGCATCAAGACTATCCGTAATTTCAGCCGTGATAACTCCATTTTCAAAGAGCGCTTCAATTTCTTCATGGGCCAGGCCTGATTGGTCGAGCATAACAATTACCCGACTCTGCTTAAGCAGTTCCGCACCTCCCTGATTAAAAATGTTGCCAAACTCGGTATGATAGATAATACCATATGTCAGTAGTGCTGAAAAAACAAAACCCCCAGAAAAACCATGATAAACTTGGCGTAAATTGAATTGAAAAGCCGCTGTCCAACTTTTTTAAACATGATCCCGCTCCTCTTTGGCCAGACTGGCTTTATAGCCTAAACCTTTGACTGTTACAATTTTAAAACCAGGATAGTCAGCGGTTTTTTCCCGCAATCGCTTGATGTGGACATCAACGGTACGGGGATCACTTTCACTTTCATGTCCCCAAATTTCATCCATCCCCATTAAAGGCTTTGTCGAGCACCGCTTCAATCTGCCGGGTGGTCAAATCCGCCTGATTGTCATCCGTCAGGTAAATGGTCAGGTTATTAATATATTTTGCGCCTACCATATTCAAGGCCGTCGTATAAGGAATCATTACCGCTTCATCCGTACTGCTGGAAGCAAAACTGTCCGACCCATTGAGAACGCCAATAACTGTAAAGGTAATCCCGTCAATCTTAATCGACTCTCCCACCGGATTGCTGCCGACGAACAATTCATCAGCAATCCCCTGACCAATCAGGGCAACCCGGCTTTCATTCTCTGTATCCACCGGACTGATCATGCGACCAGCTGAAATCAGATCCTCAGTATTTTCAAAATACACATCATTCTTCCCCTGCAGGCCGATCGCATCCATGGTTTGTCCATCATGTGCCACAGCAGTCGTTCCTGACACCGTTGGCGCGATTCCCGCAATATTTTCAAGCGCTTCGAGTTCGCCTAAATCACCCTGGGTCAGCCCCTGCTTCAGAGGGGTTCCCATCACCTGAACGGTTACCGTGTTAGCCCCCATTGACGCAACCTGGTCTGTTACTGTTTTGGTCGCACCCGAAACAATCGTAATCATCGCAATCACTGAACCAACGCCAATAATAATCCCCAACATCGTTAAAAAAGAGCGCATCTTGTTGCTGAGGACATTTTCCAGCACCATTTTAATACTTTCCTTAAGCATGAGGCACCTCCTCGGTGAGATTACCATCCACAATTCTGACAACTCGGCTGCCATTTTTCGCAACTTCGGCATCATGAGTAATCATCACGATCGTTTTGCCTTCCTCATGCAGACTTGAAAATAGTTTCAGAATCTGATGACCGGTATTCTGATCCAATGCCCCGGTGGGTTCATCTGCCAAAAGCAGCGTTGGCTCCGTTACTAGCGCCCGGGCGATGGCCACCCTCTGCTGCTGGCCACCGGAAAGCTGATTGGGTCGGTGATGCATACGGTCAGCCAATCCCACCCGCTCAAGAATCTGCTGTGCCTGCTCATGCCGTTTTTTTTCCGGCACCTGGGCATAAATCAGCGGCAGCTCCACATTTTTTAAGGCCGTTAATCGTGGCAAGAGCTGAAACTGCTGAAAAATAAAGCCAATTTCTTTATTCCTGATGACGGCCAGCTCTGTTTCCGTCCGATTCTTGATCGGTTCCCCCGACAAAAAGTAACTGCCGTCGGTCGGGACATCCAAGCAGCCAATAATATTCATTAAGGTCGACTTGCCCGACCCCGATGGCCCCAACACCGAAAGATAATCGCCCCGGTCAACACTTAAATTAATCCCTTTCAAAACCACTTGTTCTTGATCGCCGATGGGATAGGATTTAACGAGATTTTTCATTTCCAGAATTTTCATCTGCTTCACCATCAGTTACTGGCTTGCATCGGCCCGAAGGCAGTCGTTTCGCTGGTCGTAACCACCGGAATCAGGATTGTATCCCCTTCAGACAGCCCTTCAACAATTTGGATATTTACACCATCGGTCACACCCGTTGTAACGATGCACTTTTCACTTGTTTGATCATCCACTTTTCGGGTCACATAGCTTTGCCCGTCTTCATCAAACTGAATTGCCGCTACCGGGACATTCAAAACATCTTCGGCGATTTCTTCAACAAGAACCACTTCTGCGTTCATCCCGATCCGAATTGATTCATCACCTTGAAAATCGACGATCGCCGTAAAATAAGACACCCCGTTTTCATTTTTTGCTTCACGGCTGATCTCACTGATAAGGCCTCCTACTGTTCGGTCGATGCTGTCAATCAAAATCGTAACCGACTCACCAACAGCAATATCCGATAGCTGATATTCGTCGACTTTGATTGATACCTGTAAATTATTAAAATCAACAATTTCCATCACCGTCTCCCCTGCCATTACAGTATCGTCCTCAGCAAAATCAAGTCCCGCAACTTCGCCAGCAACAGAAGCCTCTATCGTTTCCCCGGCAACCGTCTGATACAAATCCGTATCCTTATCTACCTGCTCGCCTTCCTCAACGTAGAGCGAGTAGATTTCCTGGCTCGAAGCAGCTATAATCGATTCTCACGACTGACTCTCGATCACCCCAGAATATCTGTTGTCATTGACAATCGTTGCCCGCCCAACACTTTCTTCCGTCGACTGACCATCTGTCGGCTGCGCCAGAACCGAATAGCCCCAAATTCCCAGAACTGCAATCACAATAACAACTGCGCCAGCTATCACTGTCTTTTTAAGACCCGTTTTTTTCATCTTTTTTCTCCAATTCTTAATTTTCTACATGCTACAGCTTGTAAATGAATTGAATATGAACTCTTAAAAAAACTTAAGCGCCTTTCCTTGGCAAAGGGCTTAGTCAAGCCTAGCCTTACTGGATAATATCAGGATTATTATATCAGAATTCTGATCTTATTCTAGCTAAATAATCTGAAATGGGTTACAATAAAATAAAATGGCTAATTATTGGTGTTCAGGCATGTGAACTTTTACTTTGACTATAATCTGAAACCATAAATAAGCCCTTTTCTGGAGGAAGTTATGTTACGAGATGAAATTATTGAGGCCGTTGAGGCCGTCGGATTTGATGAATACCGTGAAATAGACGCCACTGATCTGATTTTTGCCGATGCTGTGTTTGCCAGCTGCAAACAAAACACCTGCGGCAATTATGGAAAAAATCATTCCTGTCCGCCGCTTTCCGGTGATATGGAAAAGAATAAAAGCCGCTTTCTAAAATACGATCATGCTATTATTCTGAACAAATTGGCTCATATGGGTGATTTCTATGAGAAGATGGAGGAAGCCGGCAAAGAAGTAGCCGCAACACTTAATCAACTACGGGAAAAACTGGACGGAAAAGCCGTTATGATTGCCGGTCCCGGCGGCTGTGACCGCTGTGACCCCTGCGCCGCTAAAGAAGATGAGCCCTGTCGCTTTCCCGATGAAAAGCGCTACTCTATGGAAGGCAGCGGCCTGGACATTGTCAGTATGTCCAGAAAAGAGAATATGACCTATAATGGGGGCAACAACACTTTGGGATTTTTTATGATGGTTCTGTACTAAAAAGGATTTGCTGAAAAGGTAATTTAAAAACAGGTTTCTGTTATTTTTAGGTTTTTTCCGAATTTTACTTGACATTTCAAATGATATTATTTATGATTAAACCATCCTCAAAAAAGAACCCATCAAAATTATTTTATTAACACTTTTACAAAAACACCGATCTCCTCCCAATTTTCGGTGTTTTTGCCTGTGTAAAATTGCGATTGCAAAAGCCAAGCGGCATTCTCATCCCGCCTGGCTTTCTTTGACGAAAAATCTAAATGATTCTTTTAAAATCCCTGTAATCAGCACTTTATATTTATTTTGGCAATTTTGCGGATTTGTTTTTCTTCAATGTCATTTCTACCTATCCTAATCATCATATATTTTAAATGACAATCTTAAAATATCTTTGTTTTTTAAGTTGACAT
>JASGLP010000086.1 GCA_030156895.1 Eubacteriaceae bacterium
ATTTTAGTACGTGAGCACAGACAATTGGTTTTTCGGTTGGCTGCATCGGGGCGAACAGTTGCGAGAAAATGCTTTTAATTAGCACTTTCAAATTGGGTAACTGTACGAAGCCGCAGCAGCCTACGAAATCCAATTGGTCGGTGCGGGGGGTCTACAAACTGAGCCGATTTTATCGGCTTTCTTTTTTGCAGTTCTTTAGGAATCCTTTGGAAAAACAAAAAGCCTTGCAGGGGTGATTTCAAATAGCATATAATGAAATCCAATAACTGACTTACAGAAAAAATGAGGAAAATATGAAAAAAATGAAATCAATTGTGAGTGGCCTGCTGATTTATATGATTCTGGCAGGAAGTTTTCCGCTTAATACCTTTGCGGCAGAGCTCACCAGTTTGACTTCGGAAGCCGATCAAAGTAATGTTCTGACAACGCTCGAAACAGAAGCGCAGCCGAACTACGATGACAGTATTGATAATCAGATTGTCGTTATTTATAAAAATGCCAATGAATCGGTAGAAACGCTGGATTTGACTACTGATGAGGTAATTGCCGGAGAATCAGTATCGGATCGGGTCGATGTGATCGAGTTAAAAGACCAGGCGGCGACCGATGAAGCAATTGCCGAAATATCTCAAAACCCTAATGTTCTGTCGGTTGAGAAGAATGGCGTGATTGAGGCATCGAGTCTGCCAAGTGATCCTTATATACTGGATGGGTCGGCCTGGCAGTTTGAAAAAATCGGCGCTGATGCCATCTGGGAAGATGTGAATAATTCACAGGAAATGGTTGTGGCAGTCATCGATACGGGGCTCAATACCAGCCATCCGGATTTGGCGGGGCGGATTACCACTGGCTATGACTATATGGAAAATACATCAGCAGTCACGGACTTGTCGGGGCATGGTACCATGGTCAGCGGCTGTGTGGCTGCCGCTGTTAATAATGACATCGGTGTTTCCGGCAGTGCGGTATCGGCTAATGTGAAAATTGCGCCCTATCGAACTGGCGGACAATATGTCGGTGACAAGAATCTTTATATTTCCTATATTGCGGCGGCGATAATGGCAGCTGCTGACCGCTCGGATGTATCGGTCATTAATATGAGCTTTGGCACCTATTCGGCTTATGACTCAATTGCCAACAGTGTGGCCTATGCTGTCTCAAAAGGCAAGGTGCTGGTGGCTTCCGCCGGAAATGAAGGGTCTACTTCGAATGGTGGTAAATACGTTTATCCTGCTTCTTACGATGGTGTTATTTCGGTGGCGGCTACTGACAGCAGTGACGGCCATCCCTCCTTTTCTCAGTATAACGACAAGGTAGATATTTCTGCGCCGGGCAGCTCGGTTTATACAACAACCCGCAATGGCTCTTACGGAACAGCCAGCGGAACATCTTTTGCCGCTCCCATTGTAGCCGGGGCTGCCGCGCTGCTGATGTCTATAGATGACAGCTTGACAGCCAGCGACGTGGAAATACTGCTAAAGGATACGGCACTGGATCTGGGTTCACCCGGTAAAGATAATTATTTCGGATATGGAAGAATTCAACTGGATCAGGCGGTTGCGGTAGTCAAGAGTGAAAAGCCGTTGACGGGGATTTCTCTTTCACAGACGACGATGTCTTTACTGGCGGGGAATACAAACGGTTTGAGTGTAGTTTATAGTCCGGTTAATACCACAGAGAGTAAAACTGTGTCCTGGTCAAGCTCTGATCCTTCTATTGCCAGTGTGGACAGTGACGGCAATGTGACAGGGGTTTCGGCTGGATCAGCAACCATTACGGCAACGGTTGGTGAGTTTTCATCGTCTTGTACGGTTAATGTCGTTGAAAGTTTAATTGACATTGGCATCAATTATCAGACCCATGTCCAGAATGTTGGCTGGCAGGCATGGGTGTCTGATGGCACGCTATCCGGAACGACGGGACGTGGTCTGCGGTTGGAAGGTATCCATATCGACATTGCGGATAATGGGGCTGATGTTGGCGTTCAATATAAAACCCATGTCGAAAACATTGGCTGGATGAATTGGGCAAGTGATGGAGCACTTTCAGGGACAACCGGACAATCGTTAAGGCTTGAAGCGATTCAGATTGAATTAACCGGCGCCGATGCCGACCTGTATGATGTTTATTATCAGGTTCACGCCCAGAATTTTGGTTGGCTGGACTGGGCTAAAAATGGCGATTCTTCTGGAACAGCGGGTTATGGATGTCGGCTTGAAGGCATAAAAATCGTGGTTGTACCTAAAGGTGATCCGGCTCCGGGGGCGACAGATAATGCGTTTGTAGAAAAATAAAATAATCAAAAAAGTAGAGATTGCTTAAAATTTGACTGAATATTCTGATAGTGGTGGTATGAAGTGAGATATGGAGGCATTAACTATCTATTAGGAGACTCGAAGGAGTCTCTTTTTTAGTTTACAACAAAAATCCGACTAATTTCAACAAATGGAAAAAAAGTTTATGAAAGTGTGGTAGAGTGTTAAGGTGCTAGAAATTTAATGATTTGATGTGAGGTTTGTTGTGTCTCAAGATAAGAAAAAGATTATACATAATTATGATGAAAATTTTGAAAAGTATTCAAATTTTTTTCAAAATCCTAAGTATGCAATTTATGATTTAGAAAAGTTGATTTTTTTAATTGACATAAAAATTGAAGAAATTGAAGCGTTTAAACCCATAATATTTAATCTGTCAAAAACTGGATTAAATTTTACAATGGTTTTTATAATTACGGCTATACTAACACAGTTCTTTAATTTAGTTATTACTGTGATGGCTTTGTTTACATATATCATTTTATTTTTTGTGCTAAATAATTTAGAAACTAAGTCAAATAATCAAATAACAGAATATTTAAATGTTAAGAAAAAGTATCTCCTTATAAAGAAATGCATTGAAAATGAAATTGCAAGACGTAAAGAAAACAACAATTTTTAGCTGATTAAAAAGATAAGAGGTCATATTGCTTGTGGATGCCTATAGCTGGGAGTCAGAAGAAGTAAAATATCTTGGCAATTCGTTTGAACTTAATGGTGAAATAACAGTTGACTATGTTCATGGTGCCAGTAAAGGCAGCACAACAGGAAAAATATTTTATGTAGATGGTATCTTGCAGTTAGGAACCACAGCTGGTAATGGTGCAATTCCGCCAGCTGAACAGCCGGTTGTTTTTACAGTTAAATGGAATGATCAGGAAGAAAGTTTTAGTGCAGAAGTTGTTGAAATGTCCGATATGGATTAATGAATTAGAGAACGTCGCTTTTAAGCAAGTAAAAGTGCCTCATATATTTTAATAGGATATCCCCTATATCAGGATGATGCCGGTAAAGGGGATTTTTAGTTTACAACAATAATCCGACTAATTTCAACAAATTGAAAAAATGAAATCAAATATCTGTTAAGATATAAATGAACGTCGAAATATAGGTTTTTACCAAAAGAAGTTGATTAGTGATCTGATTAATTAGTTTTGAAGTATTTTGATTAAAAAAAAGAGTAACGGAGGAGAATTGTAAATGCTGGGGTTGATAATAGCAATTGTGTTGTTTTTGGTGGTAGTCTTTGGTATCTTGCTAATGAGCTATGTTAAAGCGCCGCCAGATATGGCTTATGTGATTTCCGGTATCCGTAAACGGGTTATTATTGGTCGTGCGGGGATTAGGATACCTTTTTTGGAACGGGTTGACAAACTCAATCTGCAGATGATGTCAGTTGATGTCAAGACCGGTGAGACGGTACCAACCAATAACTATATTGACGTGATGGTTGATGGGGCGGTTAAGATTAAAATAAGCTCTGATCCGGAGTCGATCGCACTGGCATCAGAAAACTTTCTGAACATGGGCAGTGAATACATTGTCAATACGGTTAAGGATGTACTGGAAGGAAATGTCCGTGAGATAATTGGGTCTCTCGATTTAAAAGATATGCTGACCGATCGAAAAAGTTTTTCCGAAAAGGTGCAGGAAAACGCTGTGCCTGACTTAAAGCGGATGGGGCTTGATATTATTTCTTTTAATATTCAATCAATCAGGGATCAGGCTGGCGTGATTGAGGATCTGGGAATTGAAAATAAGGAACAAATCAAGAAAACTGCTTCAATCTCTCGGGCTATGGCACAAAAGGAAGTAAAAATAGCTGAGGCCCAGGCAGAAAAAGAAGCCAATGATGAAAAAATCAAAGCGAATCTTGAGATCGCTCAAAAAAATAACGATTTGGAAATCAAAAAGGCACAGCTCAAACGCGAGGCAGATCAGCAAAAAGCGCAGGCAGATGCCGCTTATGAAATTGAGACAGAAGAACAGCGAAAGGCGATCGAATTAAAGCGCCAGGAAGCCAACATTGTTAAGCAGGAAAAAGAAGTTGATTTAGCAGTACAGGAAGCGGAAGTCGAAGAACAGCGACTAAAGGCACAGATTAATAAAAAAGCTGATGCTGAGCGCTATGAACGGATGCAAAAAGCTGATGCCGACTTGTATGAACGCCAGAAAGAGGCAGATGCTGCCCGTTACGTCGAAGAACAAAAGGCAGCGGCCGAAAGAGTTAAGGCCGAAGCTGACCGCTATCGTCGGGAACAGGAAGCAGAAGCGGTTCGTATCAATGGTTTGGCTGAAGCCGAAGCGATTAAAGCCAAAGGACTGGCAGAAGCGGCGGGTATTGATGCTAAGGCCGAAGCGATGAACAAATATAATGAAGCAGCTGTTCTGGAAATGTACTTCCAGGCCTTGCCGAGCATTGCCGAAAAAGTGGCATCCCCATTGCAAAACGTGGATCGTATTACTATGTACGGCGATGGCAATTCGACTAAAATGGTTAAAGATATTGTTAACTCAGTCTCGCAGGTGTCTGATGGTATTTCAGAAAGCACAGGTATCAATTTACAGTCTTTAATCAGCGGATTCCTGGGTGGTAAAATGGCCGCCCCTAAAGAAGTTGATGTATCGGTGCAAAACCAGGAAGCAAGTCCGATGGCGTAATGAATGATACAGTCACCTGGTTTTTCTACGGGGAGAAGTAAAACTAGCAGTATGGGGTGCCTTTTACAGGTAGCCTTCAGACTGAAGACAAAGTTAATATTACATACCTGAGCACCGACAATTGGCTTTTCAGTTGTCTGCCTCGGGGCGAACAGTTGCCGGAAAACCCTGAATATTACGGCTTTCAAATTGGGCAACTGTACGAATCCGCGCGCAGACTACGAAATCCAATTGGTCGGTGCGGGGTTTGTTTATCAACTGTGGGGTGCCTTTTACAGGTGCCCTTTTTATGGTAAGATGGGAAAAAGTTCAGGAAAAATTCTAAAACGAAAGGGAGTGAAGCTATTGATGTTAGGGTTAATTGCGCTGGCGATAGTGGGTCTAATAGCAGTTGTTCTGATTAAAAGAGGCAAAAATGTGCAAAGTCAGTTGGAGGTGGTTGATGAGAAAAAAACTGTCAGCCAGCAGTCTTTGCCGGAAATTGATGATCTGCAAAATTTAATCAGTCTGGTGCGTTCATCTGGACTCAAGGATTCGCTTTTTGATCAGTGGCAAATGCTGCATCAGTTAGAAGACATTTTAAAACTGATAAGAGATTTTTTAGATAAGGAACCAGAGCAGGTCTTTCGGCAGCCTTTTAAAGAATACTATCTCAAAACAACAGCACAGCTTTTACAGACCTATCAGAATCTAGATCGGATCACGAAAAAATCGTCTGAGCAGATTCAAAATGCAGAAAAAAGCAAGGCAGAAATTATTGAAGTACTCCCTTCTGTCATTGACTATTTCAGCAATTATCTTAACCGTTTGTTTGAAAGTCAATATTTTGATATCTCCAGCGAAACAGAGGTTATTGAAGCTATTTCCAAGCCGCAAGAGAGGATAAAACCGTAAACACAATTTAATCAGCTGCCAGTTTTGATCGTTACGATATCTCAACAGTAGTCCATTTCGAGGATAAGAGTCTTTTGATTGACAAGCCATTAAAAAAAGTTTATACTTAAAACAAGTTAAACATATAGAGTTAATATGAATTAAAAGAAAGTGAGATATGAAGATGGCTGATATTAAAAAAAGTCTGACCGATCTGATTGGACATACACCGTTACTGGAAACCGCAAACTATGAGAAAAAACATCACTTGGAAGCGACTGTAATTGCCAAACTGGAATACTTTAACCCCTTGTCTTCGGTTAAAGATCGAGTAGCTTTTGCGATGATTGAAGCAGGCGAAAAGAGTGGAAAAATAAAAGAAGGAACTGTTATTATAGAGCCAACTAGCGGCAATACTGGCGTGGGTTTGGCCTTTGTAGGGGCGGCCAAAGGTTACAAAGTGATGCTGACCATGCCGGAAACCATGAGTGTGGAGCGGCGAAACCTATTAGCCGCATTGGGCGCCGAGCTGGTACTGACACCGGGTGCGCAAGGGATGAAAGGCGCGATTGCTAAAGCAGAAGAGTTGCTGAAGACCTTACCAAACGCTTATATGCCACAGCAGTTTGAAAACCCGGCCAACCCGGAAGCCCACCGCAAAACGACGGCTCAGGAAATCTGGGAAGATACTGATGGTCAGGTGGATATCTTTGTTGCTGGTATTGGTACTGGTGGAACCATTACTGGTATTGGTGAAGTTTTAAAAGAAAAAAATCCGGCAATAAAGATTGTTGGTGTTGAACCGGCTGATTCACCGGTTTTATCAGGCGGTCAACCGGGTCCCCATAAACTTCAGGGTATTGGTGCTGGTTTTATCCCCAGGGTTTTAAATCAGGGTGTTTATGATGAAATCATTCGGGTTGGCAATGATGAGGCTATGGCGACTTGCCGGGAGTTGGCAGCACTTGAAGGCTTACTGGTGGGGATTTCATCGGGCGCGGCATTCTTTGCCGCAACAGAACTGGCCAAACGTCCGGAAAATAAAGGGAAAAACATCCTTGTCCTGTTGCCGGACACAGGGGAGCGATACCTGTCAACGGGGTTATATCAGTTATGAAAATTTCAACAAAAGGAAGATACGCCCTGCGTTTAATGTTGGATCTGGCCATCAATGATACCGGCGAATATATTTCTATTAAAAAAATTGCTCAGCGTCAGGAAATCTCGGAAAAATATCTGGAACAGATTATTACTCAACTGTCCCGGGCTGGCTATGTAGTTAGTATTCGTGGTGCCCAGGGCGGTTATAAGCTGGCTACTTCACCGGAATCCTATTCAGTGGGAATGATTTTACGATTGCTGGAAGGGGATCTGGCGCCGGTGGCCTGTGTGGGCGATAGCGGTGAATGCAGTCGGGCTGACCGTTGTGTAACCGCGGATGTCTACAAACAGATTAAGGATGCTGTGGATCAGGTGGTGGATCATATTACTCTTGCTGATTTAGTGCGAAATTATCGGGAAAAAGGGGAATGCGAGTACTGCATTTAAAAACTTATGGATTACAAGAAAAAAGCGATGGAAAATTTTGAGTGCGGCTATAACTGCTCTCAGGCAGTGATTAAGACATTTGCTGATGACCTTGATATGGAAGAAGAAACCATACTCAAACTGGCATCATCCTTTGGCGCCGGCATGGGTCGAATCAGAGAGGTATGTGGTGCTGTCTCAGCAATGTTTATGATCGCTGGCCTAAAATATGGCTACGCCGATCCTCAGGCGGTTCAGGAAAAAACTGATCATTATGAACGGATTCAGACGCTAGCTAAAACTTTTAAAGAAAAGCACGGGACCATTATTTGCCGGGAATTACTGGGCTTAGAAGTCGGTTGGGATGATTTTGTTCCGGAAAAGCGGTCTAAAGCCTATTATGAAAAGCGACCCTGTAGTGAAATTGTTGGTTCGGCGGCTGAAATAATTGGCAAAATGATCAAAGAGGAAGTTTTATACACTAAAAGATAAATGACTATAATGACCTAATTCAAGAACGCTTGAATTAGGTCATTATAAGTTTTGAATCCAGTTCAGTTTTTTGATGAAATTTGGGTATATTGGATAAACACGTCAGCTACATCAAGAGTGTAACACGACTAAGCTAAAATGGTTTATAAATTCAATATCGCTGAGAGTATTTTAATTAAGACTCAATGTTCGAGTCTTCTTTTAGTTTTCTACAAAAATCCAGTTAATTTCAACATCTCCTCAAAAAGATAAAAAAATTGTGATAAAGTATGAAAAAAGATAACATATTAGGAGTGATTTTTTCGAAAAATAAAAAATATAAAAAGAGAATAATTTTGATTATTTGTAGTTTAATAATAATGATAATGGCTTTGAGTGTGCCTTCAAGGGAAGAATATGATATCTGGGTAGCTAATAAATATGGAATTGTTGCAACGAAGGATGCGAGTTTTACAGGTATTTACTTAAAGGGTTCAGAGGAGTTATTTGAAGAAAGTTATAGTATTAAAAGATTCACTATTTTTATAATAGAAACGCATACATGGTTAGGGTGTCAAAAGTAAATAATCACCCCAGAAATAATTCTCTCCAACTGAGGAGTGAATTCTGATAAAATAGAAGCAGAAACACAAACAGTGGA
>JASGLP010000087.1 GCA_030156895.1 Eubacteriaceae bacterium
CGGGGCCAGGCTTTTATATTTATCCACTGAGGACGATAATAAGGTCTTTTCCATCGCCTTTAAAACGCCATCGATTGACAGCACCGGGGTTGCCCATATCCTTGAGCATTCAGTGCTTTGTGGCTCAAGAAAGTATCCGGTTAAGGAACCCTTCGTGGAACTGGCCAAAGGTTCCATGAACACTTTTTTAAATGCCATGACCTATCCGGACAAAACCATGTATCCCGTTGCTTCCACCAATGCCACGGACTTTATGAACCTGATGGATGTCTATCTGGATGCGGTTTTTTATCCCAATATCTATCAGAACCCTTATACTTTCTATCAGGAAGGCTGGCACTATCATCTTGAAGAAGAAGGGGATGCCATTAACTATAACGGCGTTGTCTATAATGAAATGAAGGGGGCTTTTTCCAATCCGGAAGAAATTCTGCAGAATAAAATTTTTGAGTCCCTCTATCCCGACAGCCCTTACCGTTTTGAGTCCGGTGGCGATCCGGATGTGATTCCCGATCTGACCTATGAAGCCTTTATCGATTTTCATCAGAAATACTATCATCCGTCAAACAGCTATATCTATTTATATGGCGATGGCGATGTTTGTGAACATCTGGAATATTTAAATACGTCTTATCTGGCGGATTTTGATAAAAAGGAAATTGACAGCTCAATTGCCTCACAAAAACCTTTTTCAAAACGCGCCGAGCTCACAGCCAGCTACGGGATTGCCAGTGATGAATCCACACAAAAGAAAGCCTATATGGCCTTAAATTATGTTTTGGGCGAAACCATGAGCTTTGAAAAAGGTCTGGGCTTTTTAATCCTGGCCCATATCCTTTTAAATAACAACGCTTCACCACTAAAAGAAGCGCTGCTGGAGCTGGATATCGCTGAAGATATTTCATATCACTATTCCAATTCCTTAAAACAGCCCTATTTTTCCATCGTTCTAAAAAATACCGATGAAGATAAAAAAGCGCTTTTCCTGGACACTGTGGAAACCGTCCTTAAGAAACTGGTTGCCGATGGCCTGGATCCACTAGCGGTTGAAGCAGGGGTTAATATTCACGAGTTTTCCCATATTGAAGGGGAATACGGAACCTATCCCAAGGGCCTGGTCTATATCATCGATATGATGGAAACCTGGCTTTATGGCCAGGAAGCCACCGATTATTTAAAATACAAGCCGGTTTTTGAAACCATCAAAGGGCAAATGAAAAAGGGCTATTTTGAAAAAATGATCGTCGATATGCTGCTTGATAATCCCCACCAGTCCTTTGTCACCATTGTTCCTAAGAAGAATTATCAGGAAGAGCTGGATCAGTCCATTGCCGACAAACTGGCGGCTTTTAAGGATGGCTTGAGCCCCGACCAATTAAATAATCTGCTGGCCGAGACCCAGACTTTAATTAAAAAGCAGAATGAAGAGGATGCCCCTGAGGATCTGGCAAAAATTCCCAAGCTGGCTCTGTCTGAAATTCGCAAAGACGCAAAGACCTATCCCCTGGCGGTAGCAGAGGCTTTTGATACAAAACTCTTGTATCACGAAGGTTTTACCGGCGATATCGCTTATCTGAAACTGTACTTTGACTACAGCCATCTTGATCAGGACGAGCTGAAAGTATTGTCGTTTATGTGCAAATTATTGGGCTCTTTAAGTACGGGCAACAAAGATTACCGGCTTTTAAACCAGGAAATTGAAATTAATACCGGCGGCCTGTCTTTCGGTATCGAATCCTATGATGATTTTATGGATCATGGCCAGTATCAGAGCTTTGTTTATGTCAAAGGAAAAGCGGTTAAAGATAAAATTCCCCAAATGGTTGATCTGATTCAGGAAATCCTGACCGGAACCCTTTTTACAGAAAGAAATCTGATCAGAGACCTGATTCGGGAAATCAAGACCCAGAAAGAAAACCAGTTCTTAACCGCCGGTCATGTGATTGGGGTGCAACGACTGCAATCCTATTACTCTAAAACCGCCCGCCTCTTTGAAGAATTGGGCGGGATCGAATTTTATCGCTTTATTGCCGATCTGGATTTGAATTTTTCTGAAAAATTTGATAAACTGAGTGAAAGCCTTAAGGCAGTGGCCCAAAAAGTCTTTATGGGAAAACGGCCAATCATCTCGATTACTGGTTCGGAAGCAGAAAAAACCCAGGTGCTGGCAAGCCTTGAAAGCTATCTGCTATCCTTAAAAGCTCAGGCCTTTGGCAAGAACTCTTACAATCTTAAGCAGCAGGTTTTAAATGAAGGCTTTATGACAGCGGCTAAAATTCAGTATGTGTCCCAAGGCTATAATTTTAAAAATCTGGGCTATGATTATTCCGGCAGCATGCTGGTTTTAAAATCAATTATTTCCATGGACTATCTCTGGAATAAGGTAAGGGTGCAGGGCGGTGCCTATGGTGCCTTTATGAATATCGGCCGCACCGGTGAAGTGTATTTTGGCTCCTATCGTGATCCCAAGCTGGCCAAAACCCTTGACGC
This sequence comes from Eubacteriaceae bacterium, assembly GCA_030156895.1. Taxonomy (GTDB): domain Bacteria; phylum Bacillota; class Clostridia; order Eubacteriales; family Eubacteriaceae; genus Acetobacterium. Next base: position 2,491 of record JASGLP010000087.1, read on the forward strand.
CTACCGGGGGATCGTGGCCTACTTAAAAGACCTGACCTTGTCCCAGCGGGAACTGGAAAAATATATCATCGGCACCATTTCCAATAAGGATGTGCCAATCAGCGTCTTTGTCAAAGGCGAAGTGGCGGATAATTTCTATTTTTCACACATCAGCCACGACCAGCAGCAGAAGGAAAGGGACCAAATTTTAGGGACTGATTTAGCAGACTTAAAAGCGTTTATTTCTATGCTCGAAGAAATACTTGATCAAAATATTATCTGTGTGCTTGGCAGTGAAGAAGCCATCAGACAGGATGCAGATCTATTTATGGAAGTGCGATCGGTTAAATAATCTGCTGCAGAAGGAGGGGAAATGAGGAGAAAAATAGTCATTCTGATGATGGACATCATGCTGATGGTCACCATGCTGATGATGTCAGCCAATGTCTTTGCCGAATCTTTACCGACTTACGGTTCAGATGAAGGGATCATTGTTTTTGAATTAAACAGCGGTGACATAGTGACCATGCAAAATGAAAGCAAGCAGATGTATCCGGCCAGCACCACCAAGCTTTTAACTGCTTTAGTGGCGGTTGAGCATGGTGATCTGAATGAAAATATTACCATTGGTGATGAGGTCTATGATATCGATTCTGACAGCAGTGTGGCCGATCTGGCTGCCGAAGAAGTGATCAGCATGCGGGATCTACTCTATGGCCTGCTGCTGCCTTCGGGTAACGATGCGGCCAATGTCATTGCCGTTAATGTGGGACGAAAAATTTCAGGCAATACCGAAGCCACGGATGATGAATCTTACGACGCTTTCCTTGCGGCCATGAATGCCAAGGCTCAAAGTCTGGAGATGACAAACTCGCATTTTACCAATCCCCACGGCCTGCAGGATTCTGATCACTACACGACAGCGGAAGACATGTTAAAACTGGCCCGGGCGGCTTTTAGCGATCAGACCATTGCGTCCATTACCCGTACTAAAATGCATGAGCTGACCACCAATAAAGCCACTCATACCTGGTATAACACCAATATGCTTTTGTATGCCAGCTTTGACGAGTTCCCGGAGGATTATCAGACCTTGTACGGCCTGTCCGGCGATAACCCTGATTTTAACGGCTATGCCAACAGCGGTAAAACCGGAACCACCGAAGAAGCCGGCTCCTGTCTGGTTTTCCAGGCCGAAGGCAACGGTAAAAAAATGATCGGGGTGATCCTCAATTCCACCGAGGATCTTTTGTACAATGAAGCCAATGAGACCATCAACACGGTCATTAAGGATTATGATTTTATCACCTGGACCCAGGACACAGACATTCAAAATTTCTTCAAGCAGGTCAAGGTTGACAATTATCATGTCTTTGATGGTTCAAAATTGGATCTGCGAACCAGCGAGCCACTGATCACCCTTGTCAGAAGTGATGAAACGGACAATTATAGCTCTAAAATTACCTGGGATGATACAAAAGTGATGGGCGGGGAAGACCTGATCGCCCTTAAAGAGGATATCGATGAAGGGGAGCAGGTTGGCCAGATTGAGATCTATAACGACGATAATCTGGTGGAGTCAGCGCCCCTCTATGCCAATAATAAAATGGCCATGCGGTCCTTTATCGACTATCCGATTATCTACTGGTATGTGACAATCGTGCTGATTTTGCTGCTCCTAGCAATCGGGAGAATTGCCTTTGTTCATTTTATGCGGAAAAATAATATCCGTTATAAAAAGATTAAAATCAAGAGCACATCAGACCAGAGTCAAACGCGAAAGGGCAGCTCAAAACAGACGTCAGCCAGACGTCGGCAATCCTCAGGCTCAAGCAAGCGGTCAGCTTCCCAGCCTAACAGCAGCAGGCGAAAAAATTCAAACGACAAGCGAAATGGGCAAAATCGTTAGGGATATAAGGCCTTGAAATTAAGAATATTGGCTTGACGAAAATCCTTTACAGGATTATAATATTACAGAAATAACAATTAAAGACATAAAACATGCCATGAAGGTATCAACGTTGCTGTAGCGATGTTCTTATTTTCATGGCTTTTTTATTGAAGGAGGAAATGTTATGCACATGGCAGATGCCCTGGTTTCACCAGCTGTCGGCGGGATTATGTTAGCCGCCAGCGCGGGTGCGATCGCTTACTCAACTTACAAATGCAAGGATGATCTGGACGAAAAGAAAATCCCTTTAATGGGGGTTATGGGGGCCGTGATTTTTGCCGGCCAGATGATTAACTTCACCATTCCCGGTACCGGTTCCAGCGGACATATTGGCGGGGGGATTTTACTGGCGGCGCTTTTGGGACCCTATCCGGCCTTCCTGACCCTTTCGGCGGTGCTCCTAATTCAGGCTCTGTTTTTTGCCGATGGCGGCCTGCTGGCTTTAGGAGCTAATATCTGGAATATGGGTTTTTATGCCTGTCTCCTAATTTATCCGCTGGTCTTTAGACCCTTAGTTAAAAAAGGCATCACCAAAGGCCGCTTAACCCTGGCTGCGGTCTTGTCGGTTGTGCTGGCATTGCAGTTAGGCGCTTTTTCAGTGGTTGTAGAAACCTTGGCATCCGGTGTGACAGAACTGCCCTTCACGGCATTTGTGGCGCTGATGCAGCCAATTCATCTGGCCATCGGCCTGGTGGAAGGCCTAGTCACAGCGGGAATTCTGCTCTTTGTTTATAACATGCGGCCGGAACTGATTGAGGCGTCTGCCCATAATCAGAAACTAAAGAGTGACCTGCCCCTTAAAAAAGTGATGGCAAGCCTTTTGATTTTTGCGGTGGTCGTCGGCGGTGGCCTGTCCCTGTTTGCATCATCCAATCCGGACGGTCTGGAATGGGCAATGGAAAACGTGGCCGGGACAGCTGAACTTGAGTCCACAGGGGATGTTTATGACACGGCAGAAAGCGTGCAGTCATCCACTGCCTTTATGCCGGATTACAGCTTAAAATCCTCCGAAGATGGATCAGCAGTGGGAACCAGTCTTTCCGGTGTGATCGGCGGGGGAATCACCCTCTTACTGGCAGCCGGTACCGGCGCTTTGATCTATTTTGTCAAAAAAAGAAAAGAAAAAACCGCTTAACAGTTGTTTTTTTAAGAGACCGTGCTAAAATAATAGCATTGGTCTCAATGTGTATACAAACCTCGCACCGACCAATTGGATTTCGTAGTCCGCGCGCGGATTCGTACAGTTGCCCAATTTGAAATCACTAATTATAGACGATTTCCAGCAACTGTTCGCCCCGAGGCGGACAAGAGAAAAGCCAATTGTCGGTGCTCAGGCGCTAAAATATACTTTGTTTTCAGTCTGAGACCATGCTAAAATAATAGCATTGGTCTTTTATTACGTTTTGTGAAAGGAACTTTATGACTGGCATTTCAGAATCCATGAGTACCATCAATTCGCTAGAAGAACTGGCGGACAAAAAAACGATTATTCATCAGATTCACCCCCGGGTTAAGCTCATTTTGACCCTTCTTTATATCGTTCTGGTGATTTCATACAAACCCTATGATATAACCGGACTGACATTTTACGCTTTCTATCCGATTATTCTAATGGTTTTGGGTGAAATTCCTTTTATGCCCCTCTTTAAACGGCTGCTGATTGCCCTGCCATTCTCTTTTTTTGCCGGTCTGTCCAATATTTTCTTTGACCGCCAGGCGGCGTTTTTTATTGGCAGTCTGCCCATCACTTTTGGTCTCATTTCATTTTTTTCGATTATGCTAAAAACGATTTTTACCGTCATGGCCGTTCTGATTTTGATTGCCACCACATCGATGCCCAAAATCGCTTACCAGCTTTTGTCATTTAAGCTGCCCCAAATGATTGTTGAGCAGATCATGCTGACCTATCGCTACATTTCGGTGCTTTTGCAGGAAGTGTCCAGCATGTATACGGCCTATATTTTACGCTCGCCTGGGGCTAAAGGAATTAAGATGCAGGATATGGGTGTTTTTGTTGGGCAGCTGTTGTTAAGAAGCTTTGACCGGGCGGAAAATATCTACATGGCCATGAAATGCCGGGGTTATGATGGCAAGTTTTTATACGCTAAACCCCAGCCGATGATCAAATCAGATTGGATGATTCTGCTTATGACAGCTGGCTTGTTATTTTTGATGCGGTTTTTTGATTTAGGATTATTTATTGGAAATTTTGTGAGGTAAATTGTGCTAGAAATATCTGATTTAAGTTATTCATATCCCGATGGACATCAGGCCATCGAAAAGATCAGTCTCAACTTGGGGGCTGGTGAATCTGTTGCCTTGGTTGGGGCAAACGGCGCTGGAAAGTCAAGCTTTTTCAAACTGATTATTGGTATTGCCGCCGCTAGTTCTGGTCTTATAAAAATCGATGAGCTCAGTGTTGAAAAAAAGACTTTGAAAGAAGTACGCCAGCGGGTGGGAATGGTTTTTCAGAACCCCGACGATCAACTTTTTATGACCAAGGTTTATGATGATGTGGCCTTTGGCCCGCGTAATCAGCTGCTGTCTGATTCGGAAGTGGATGAAAAAGTGATGGCGGCCTTGGAGCAACTGGATATTCTCCATCTAAAAGATCGTATGCCCCACCGTTTATCCGGCGGCGAAAAGCGCATGATTGCTATTGCCACTGTTTTATGTATGGACCCGGAACTGATCCTCTTTGACGAACCCTCCTCCTTTTTAGATCCCAAAGCTCGACGAAAAGTGATTCAGACCTTAAAAAAACTGACCATGACCAAGCTGATTGCGACCCACGATCTGGATATGGCCCTGGAAGTCTGCGACCGGGTGGTGATTCTTAATAAAGGCAAAATTTTTGCCGATGGTCCGGTCAAAGAGATTCTCTACGACGAAAAACTCCTCCTGGAAGCCAACTTGGAACTGCCCCTGGGACTTCAGAAAATTAATTAAGCTTGCATCCAGCATACTTCAAACTGAAGCTTGCATCCAGCATACTTTTTTTGCTTAAAAGAAACTTGGCCGACAAAAGCGTTGGCTAATTTTTTTCCCCTTCGTTGTATTTTAAGTTTTGATAAGCTATAATAGAAGTGCTGGAGGATTAAGAATGGCTAAGAAATCAAATGTCGGGGAAGACATCAAAAACATCGTACAGGATGCCTTGGATTCCACCGATTTTAAACAATTAAACAAGAATATCACCGAAACCGTCAATCGTGCCTTGGAAGAAGCCAGAAAAAGCACTGACCAGTGGCAGAAACAGGGTAAAACCCGGGTTAGCCGCAAAAAAAAGGCCGATCTTGATCAGATGGCCTATACGGATTACGAGACGGTGGAGATTGATGAAGCGGCAAAATCCTCTTACTACGATCGACAACAAAGGGAGCTGGCGCGCAGTAAAAATAAAAAACAGAATCTCATCGCCCGCTCACCAGCTGGCCGGGTTTCCGGCATGCTGATGCTGGTATTTGGCAATATCGGTTTGGGGATTACCGCGATCCTTTTTTTAGGAGCTTTTATTTTTGCGGAATTTACCAATAGCTTTGCCGGCATTATGGGGTCTTCCTCCATTGTCCTGCTGCCACTGGCGGCAGTTTTTACCGGTCTGGTTATAAAAGGGTCCAGCCTGCGCAACCGCTTTAAGCGTTTTAGACAATATGTCGAACGCTTAAACGGCAGGAAATTCTGCCAGATCAGCGAGCTGGCCAAACCGGTCAGTCGCAGCGACAAGTTTGTCGTCAAAGACCTGCGCAAAATGATCGATGTCCTTATGTTTCCCAAGGGTCGCATCGATGAGACCGAGACCTATTTGTTTTTAGATGACGAATCCTATCAGTCGCACTTGCGTCTGGAAGAAGGCAAGCGTTTAAAAGAAGCGCAAGAACAAAAGAATGCTGAA
>JASGLP010000028.1 GCA_030156895.1 Eubacteriaceae bacterium
TGAGATTTTCTTTAATCATGAGAAAAAAGTGGCCTGATTTTGAAAGGAGTCATAACTAACGTTTTTTCATTTTGTGTCTTGACAAGCGTGTACATTATAGCTGGTAACCGGTAACAGCCCTAAACACCCGGTACCAGGCCTATTTTGAGCATGGGGCAGAACCAGGCCTATCTTAACTTCGGTTTCTCTGAGATATCCAATGTAAGTAACTGGAAATAATTTAAAAGGAGATAAAAATGTCAGAACTGATTACAAAAGCAGAACTAAAAGCATTTAAAGCATTTCTTAAAAATACTAAACTGGAAAAACAGGATTATAACAATGTTGATTATAACATTGTGAAAGAAGCTTTGCTGTTAAGTCCATTTGTTAATGAACGCCTGAAATTGACCCCACCTCAGGAATCTGTGCAAAAAAACGATAACGGTGAGTATTATATCGAAACAGAGCAGGGAAACATTGCTTTTGAAGAAAAGTATTATCCGATGGTTTCATTAGCAGTGGCTGGTGGTTTTATCGATGATGATTCAATCGGCTTTCTAAAAGAGATTTTAAACAAAATTGAACAATTTTTTAATAATCTAAAGAATTTCTCAAATGAAGAAAAACGTATCAAAAAAAGTTTGATTGACTATATCGAAAACATCGATACGCAATACCTTAATATGAGAAAAGATATTATTAAAATTGAAGATAAGTATAACAACAAGATCGTTGAATTATTATTTCTGCTTCCGGATTTGACATTATATTTTATCAAGTTTTTATCTGATGCTGAAGTCCCCATTCGTTTAAAAAATAAAATTTTGCCGGCACTGCTCTACATTGTACTTCCGCTAGATATAATTCCCGAACAATTTTTGGGACCTATTGGGATGATTGATGATGTGTATGTGGCATTATTTGTAATTGTGGAGTTGTTATTTAACAGTGAACTATCAGATAAAATGTTAAAAAAGCATTGGCCCGGAAAAACTGAAGATTTTTTGTCATTGAAAGAAAGATTAACATCACTTTCTGATTTACTTGGCACTAATGTTGTTTATCTGATCAGGAAGAATTTTGAAGAGCGAAGCACAAAAACTTGTACAGCCATTTAAACTGGTGATATTAATCTTAACCCGCTACCAGCCCAATCTCAACTTGGGTAGCCCCGGTGCCAGGCCTATCTTAACTTATTAACTTAACTTATTGTTTGTCCACGCTCTTGAAGTTGGAAAGCTTATAAAACACGGTAATTGCCATGCTAATAAGAATCACGTATAATTAAGAAAGTGCTACATAAACGGTAGGCGGTTAACCACTTCCAATTCGATTGGGGGTGATTTACATGGAATATCTTGTGATCTTAACAATTATATTGTTTTTGCTCAATGAGATTATATACAGTAAAAAACACTAACCGCACGCCCATGCTGAGTTAGTGTTTTTTTAAACCATTAATTAACCATCGGGCTAACCGTTTATCGGTAGCACTTTGTAATTTAATTATAAATCCATTGCCGAATATTGTCAAGATAGGGTAAAATGACAGGTGGATGCGGTTGGCCTTGAGAAAGTGAGGGGCGGTGCCAGTCCTATCTTAACTAAGACAAAACGGAGGTGTAAAATGAACGAATCAATCTTAATCCTTATCATATATGGAATGACTGCAATGATAATGATCGCCATTGGTATTACCCAGTTAAGAAGTAAAAAACCGGTCGGATTTTATTCTGGAGAACGAGCTCCAAGAGAAGATGAAATAAGAGATGTTCGAGCCTGGAATAAGAAACATGGCATGATGTGGCTGATTTATGGCATAATCATTATGGTTTCATGGTTTCTGGGCGCCATGATTGGCGATTCAGCGTTTTCTCTGATCCCATTTTGTGGGGGATTATTGATACCAATTGTTGTGATGATTTACTATCATCATAGACTGATTAAATTATACCGAAAATAAAAAAACCGCGAATTATGAGGGTCGGTGCTAGACATCCGGTGCCTGGCCAATCTTAACTTCGTTCGGATATGTCTGATTGAACATACCCCCGAATACCGGGAGAAATATATGTAGCTTGTATTACGCCTGCTTAACTTAATATTTTAATGCAAATAACTGATCGATATAGCAAAGGAGTAACAATGGAAGAGCTGTTTACAGGAGAATCCAAAAACATTGAATATAAAAGGGAAATACCAAGAAATAGTGCCAAATATATGAAAACAATCGTTGCCTTTGCCAACGGAAAGGGTGGGAAAATTGTTTTTGGTATTGAGGATCAAACCGGTGAAATTATTGGAATAGACCGGGATGTTGTCTTTCAGCAAATGGATGCCATTACCAATGCGATTTCCGATAGCTGCCAGCCGACAATTATTCCAGATGTTACTTTGCGCACTATTGAGGATAAAACAATGATTGTTGTGGAAATCACTGCCGGAAGACAGCAGCCCTATTTTATTAAAGCACTTGGTTTACAGGCAGGCACCTACATTAGAGTTGCCGGTACAACTCGGCCTGTCGAGGACTACATGTTAAAGGAATTAATCTTACTGGGACAGAATCGTCATTATGATCAGGAACCATGTGAAAATATTAGTGTGACGAATGTCGAAATTGATCAGCTATGTGAGAATTTAAAGCATGTCGCAATCAAAAATACGCGTTCAGATGAAGATATATCACAGGTTAGGGATATTTCTAAAAATACGCTGTTAACGTGGGGTCTTCTAACAGAAATTAATGGAAAACTTATCCCGACTAAAGCTTTTACACTTCTTTCTGAACAATTTACCACCTCACCTCTTATCCAGTGTGCCATTTTTAAGGGAAGAGATCGTTCTGTATTCGTAGATCGGCGTGAAATAAGCGGTCCAATTCAGGATCAGGTTGAAGGTGCCTTCCAATATATACTGGAAAAAATAAACCTCGGTGCCCAAATTAAAGGCTTATATCGACATGACATTTACGAACTGCCAATTGGCAGTATTCGCGAATTGATTGCTAATGCTGTGGCACACCGATCTTATCTGGAACCGGGAAATATTCAGGTTTCCTTATATGATGATCGGCTGGAAATTACTTCTCCAGGAATGCTTTTAAATGGTGTTTCCATTGAAAAGATGAAACAGGGCTATTCCAAAATCAGGAATCGCGCAATCTGCAATGCTTTTTCTTATATGAAAATTATCGAACAGTGGGGAAGTGGGATTCCCAGAATTATAAATGAATGTAGTGAATATAGTCTAAAAGAACCAGAACTGATTGATCTGGATGGTGATTTTCGGGTGAATTTGTATCGGTTGAGCCTTTCAACATCTGTCCAAACAAACCAAACAAACCAAACAAACCAAACAAACCAAACTCTATTGTCTGAACCGGAAACAGCCCTCTTAAAACTGATTGAAGGTCATCCCAAAATGACGAATGCAGAAATGGCACAAGAACTGCAGTGGAACATCAGTAGGGTCAAGTATTATTTACAGAAAATGAAAAAAGATGGTCTAATTCAACGTTTTGGAACTGTCCATAATGGTTACTGGAAAGTATATAGTCCACTTACATGAGGCAAGACTGATGAAGATATGCAAACACACAGGGTCGGTGGTGTTGTGCACTTTGAGCCCACCGACCCGGTGATAGAAACCTCTGTGGGACGTCAAACTTTCGTACTGGATCCCAACTTCGTTCGAATATGTCTGATTGAACATAGCCCCGAATACCGGGAGAAATATATGTAGCTGGCTATCGATAAAAAAACTAAACTTTGGAGGACAAACATGTTTCCTGAAATGAGAAGATTTAAACAGCAAGTGTCAGAAAGTGACTGCCAGAAAATATTAACAGAAGAAAAAAGAGCGGCATTTTCAGTGATCGACCATGACGGCTATCCCTATACAATCCCCATCAATTTTTACTATGATGAAAATGATCATCGGATTTACCTCCACAGCGCCAAAGCAGGACATAAAATGGATGCCCTCAAAAACTGCGATAAGGTCTGTTTAACGACCTGGAATCAGGGCTTTAAAAAAGATGGCGACTGGGAGTGGAATGCCACCAGTGTGGTGGTTTTTGGTAAGATAAAATTTGTCGAAGACCAAAAGCTTATCAGCGATCGACTAAGAAAGATGGCCAGCAAATATTATCCAAATCAGGCCGAAGTTGAAGCCGGGATGACAAGTCCGGCCTTTAATCATGTTCAAATGCTGGCAATCGAGATCGAACACATGACCGGCAAACTAGTCAACGAAAAATAAGCGCCACCCCAACTTCACCCCAACTGAGAAAGGAATCAACCATGTCAGAAAACTTGCAATCCATCACATCCAAACTCTGGGCCATGGCCAACGAACTGCGGGGCAACATGGACGCCGGAGAATTTAAAAACTACATCCTGGCCTTTATGTTCTACCGCTATCTGTCCGACCATCAGGCCCAATATCTGCAGTCCAACCACGTCCTCGATCTACATGACGGCCAATCCCTCAATCAAGCCTACCAGGAGCAAGCCAAGGGGGAGGATCTGGCCGATTATCTGGATGATATCTCATCAAGCCTGGGCTACGCCATCGAGCCCCAGGACACCTGGGCGTCCCTGATCGAAAAAATCAATAACAGCCAGGTCATTCCCTCGGATTACCAGACCCTCTTCGATCACTTTAACAAAAACGTGGAGTTAAACAAGGACGGCGCCCAGGATTTTAGGGGGGTCTTTAACGATATCAATCTGGGCGATTCAAGACTGGGTTCATCCACCACGGCCCGGGCCAAATCCCTCAACAATATCGTCAAGCTGGTGGATACCATCGACTATCACAACCAGGATGGCCGCGATATTCTGGGCGAAATCTACGAGTACCTGATCGGTCAGTTTGCCGCCTCGGCCGGAAAAAAAGGGGGAGAGTTCTACACCCCTCACCAGGTCAGCCGGATTCTGGCCAAGCTGGTCACCGTCAACCGCAGCCTGACGGAGGGGTCTTTTAGCCTCTATGACCCGACCATGGGCTCGGGCTCGCTTTTGTTAACCGTCCGCAATGAGCTGCCCGGGGGCGATCAGACCGGGGCCATTAAATTCTATGGCCAGGAATTAAACACCACCACCTACAATCTGGCGCGGATGAATCTGATGATGCACGGCGTTTCCTACATCAATATGACCCTCCACAATGCCGATACCCTGGAGGATGACTGGCCGGACGGTCCCGATGCCCAAGGCATCGATCATCCCCGCAGCTTTGATGCGGTGGTGGCCAATCCGCCCTATTCAGCCAAATGGGATAACGACCCCCGTAAACTCAAAGATCAGCGCTTTCAGGAATTCGGCAAGCTGGCGCCGGCCTCCAAAGCCGATTACGCCTTTATCCTCCACAGCCTCTATCATTTAAACAATGGCGGCACCATGGCCATTGTCCTGCCCCATGGGGTCTTGTTCCGGGGGGCGGCGGAAGGGGAAATCCGCAAACAACTCATCGCCAAGAATGCCCTGGATGCAGTGATCGGCTTGCCGGCCAATCTCTTTTATGGCACCTCCATCCCCACCACTATTCTGGTCTTTAAGAAAAACCGGCCGAGCAAGGATATCCTCTTTATCGACGCCAGCCAGGATTACGAAAAGGGCAAGAATCAGAACAATCTCTCTGACGCCAATATCGATAAAATCATCGACACCTACAAAGCCCGCCAGGATGTGGAAAAATACGCCCACCTGGCCGCAATTGAAGAAATCGAAGACAATGATTTTAACCTCAATATCCCCAGATACGTAGACACCTTTGAGGAAGAAGAAGCAATCGACCTGGATCAAATCAATCGCCTGCTTAAAGAAGACGATCTGGCCATCGCTAAGCTGGAGCAGGAGATTAATGAACAGCTTAGGATGCTTGGGGTTGAGGTGTAAGGGGAGAATAAGTGATAATTATCTATTTAATTATCATACAGGTCAGTGACACGTGGTGCAGATGTGATAACTTGACTGTCGACCACCCCGAAACTATAACCCAGAAAGAAGGCTTACTATGAATCTTAAAGATAAAAAACTGCCCGGCATAGCCATGCGGATTCTCTCTTTCGTGCCGGTCATTAATTGTTTTATCATCATCTACCTGGGCATGAACTACGCCGAGAAGTTCACCTTTATTCTTGGTATTGCCTACTTTCTCATTTCGGCTATTTTCCCGGATATTTCTCCGATTATCTGGCTAATTTGTGTGATTCATTATATAATTTTCTATAATCAACTTAAAAAGAAAATAGCGGAGGCCAAGAAAATACCAACGAATAATTCAGCTGCCAAAACACAACAAAGCAATTTAAATAATCGTCAATCCTTCTCCGATGTCACCATATCGGGAACATCAGAAAACAGGCAGATGATTCCTCAAAAAGGTTCTGAAACAATTCCCTTATCAGTATCCTTCCAAAATCCGCGCGACAATTTTTTCGAAGAAATGAAAAGTCTGGCGGATCGAGAAGGCGATGAAGCGCCATTCGTACCCTTTATGTCATACTGGCCAACTTATCAGAGCATGTCAGATGCTCAAAGTAAATGGTACTTTTACTGGCGGTCTCAAATTCGCAAGAAAAACTATCTTAAAACTGATTTGTCCTATATTTTTATTTATGTCTATGAACTTTTAAACGGCATCGGTTATCAAACACCTGCTGAAGGTTACACCTTATTAATTGAGATCTGGCAGGCCTATCGGGAAGATTTTCCTAAGCTAAATACCTATTTATATGACTGGTCATTCGACTTCGCTTACTTAAATGATATCGACCTGGAATCTGCCAATTATGAGAATGCTTTACATAAACCATCCTATGTAACTGATGTAATCATTGGTCAGCATCTTGATGATGTTCCGCTCAAACTTACCCTGGAAATGATTGACACTTTGTGCGATTATTCAATTACCGGCAGCAAATTTTATCAAAGCGGTCATCACGAAGTGATCAAAGAGGCAATTCCTCGGATTGTCTCACTAGCAGATGCTCTTTCAAGGAAAAAAAGCCAAAAGGGTCTTTTAGAAAGCTATGGTCCTGAACAGACAGTCACAAGAGAACTTTATCTATTTAGAAGCGCCCTTTGCCCCAATGCCAATCAGACCATTAAAGTGACGGTTTTAGAGTATTCATCAGCTCCCCAGCTAAGAAATTATATCAATCAGCTGGTTCGTTTTGGGGAAAATAGCCTGCGAGAAATTTACCAAGCCAAAGGTCGCTTGCGGGGTATTGAGATGGATGAGGAAACCGGCAATCTGATTGCGGCCTTTCTGAAAAAAGAATACGGCTTATCTGAAAACAAAGAAAGCGGTCCGACCAAAGCAGCCCCCCTTGAACTGGATTTTGAAAATATCGATGACCTTCGTAGGCAGTCCGATGTGGTGCGGTCTATCTTGCATGTGGAAGATACACCGGGCGTAATTGCAGACGTACCAAAGGAAAAGGATCTGTTAACCGAAGTCGACGAAATGATTGTTATTTACAAAGCGCTTTCTGAAGATGAAAGAGCCTTTCTGCAAAAGCTCTATGAGAATCATTACGAATCTGAATTTGAAGCAGCAGATAATCAAAGGATTTCTTCAATCAACCGTTTGGCGGATCGGTATTTGCAAAATGATTTAATCAGCATCGAAGGAAGTCTGATCATTATCGAAGATGACTTTAGAGATGAAATTGATCATGTGTTCAAAAATCCGCCAGAGATTGAAGCAGAAAAGCAGACTGATTTTGACAATACTCAATTACCGGAAAATTTTCAGGAATTTGTTGCCCAACTCTTGCCTGAACAGCGGCAAAGCTTAATTGCCATTTTGACACTGACAGAACCCCAAAATGAACTGAAACGAATTGCGGATGAGGCAATGACAATGCCGGAATTATTAATCGATGATATTAACGCGCTGGCCATTAATAGCCTTGGGGATATTATGATTGAAGCCCAGTTTGAGCTTGTCGATGAGTATGCGGTTATCTTGAAAAAATCATTAAGAGGAGAATAAACAATGGCCCCTTCCATTAGCCGCCGTGAATCCGGCGCATTAATTAATTCGCTGACTGCTGGTGTGGTTCCCAGAATTGGGCTACGTCATATTGCCGTTGGCCGGCAAAATGAAGTCAACGCTTTTTTGAACGATATGAATACCATCGAAGATGGCGGTGCCTCTTTCCGATTAATATCGGGACAATACGGTAGCGGGAAAAGTTTTCTGCTGCAGATGATTCGCAATAACGCCATGGAGAAGAACTTTGTTGTTGCCGATGCAGATCTTTCACCAGAGCGAAGGCTGACCGGTTCAAAAGGGCAGGGGCTTTCAACCTATCGTGAGTTACTCCAGCATCTTTCCACACCAACAAGACCAGATGGCGGATCGCTGGAAGCGATATTGCAAAAATGGATCATGGGACTCCAGTCAGCTGTCAGCAAGAAAAATGGCTTTAAACCCGGCGAGCCTCAGCTAGTTGGCGCCGTCAGTGAGCGTATTGCCGAGATGATGATGGAATTATCGGAATTGTCCTACGGTTTTGCCTTTGCCAATGTCCTGGATGCCTACTGGCGGGGAATGAAAACGGATGATGACGCCCTCAAACAAAATGCCCTGCGCTGGCTAAGGGGCGAATATGCGACCAAAACGGAAGCCAAAAAGGAGTTGCCGGTTGATCGCATTATTGATGATGCGAGCTGGTATGAATTTTTAAAACTGTTTGCTGTCTTTGTTAAAAAGGCGGGCTACAAAGGTTTGCTGGTTTTTCTGGATGAAGGCGTCAACCTATATAAAATTCCCCATAAACAGGCGCGAGATAGCAACTATGAAAAACTGCTGACCATTTTTAATGATACCATGCAAGGTAAAGCCCAGAATATTGGCGTTTTTTTAAGCGGAACCCCGCAGTTTATTTACGATGAACGGCGTGGTCTTTTTAACTATGATGCCCTGCGGACTCGGCTGGAAGACAACCGCTTCAGCAGCCAGAATTTTGTTGATTTTACCACCCCAGTCATTAAATTAAAGCAGCTCTCGCCAGAAGAGATATTTATTCTGCTGGAACGTCTTTGTGAACTCCATAGTAGCCACTACGATTATGACTGCACATTGGGCAAGGATCAATTAACTGCTTTTTTAAACACGGTACTTTCCCGCTTGGGAGCCGATCAGTTACTAACACCACGTGAAATTACTCGTGATTTTCTGGGATTACTCAATATCCTGCAGCAAAATTCGAATATTACATTCGCAACCTTAATGGACGAACAGAATTACTCTGTCAAAAGTGCTGATGAGGATCCCGAAACAATCAGCTCTGATAATGATGATCTCTTTGCTGAGTTTGACATATGAGCAAGTCAGCCTTTGAACGATACGCTCCCTTTATTCAGGAATACATCTATCGAAAAAAATGGACGGATTTGCGGGAAGTCCAGGTTGAGGCCTGCGAAGTGATTCTGGACACTGACGATCATGTCATAATTGCTTCGGGAACGGCATCGGGAAAAACGGAAGCCGCCTTTTTTCCGATACTGACTCAGTTGCAGCAGGCACCGTCAAACACCATTGCGATTATGTATATTGGGCCGCTTAAGGCTTTAATCAATGATCAGTTTGAGCGTTTGAGCGATCTGTTGGAAGAAAGTGACATGCCGGTTTGGCCCTGGCATGGGGATGTGTCCCAATCGCTGAAAAAACAGGCGCTAAATAAAGCCAGGGGTGTTTTGCAGATCACGCCCGAGTCGCTGGAAGCACTGATTATGCGTCGCCCGGGAGATGCTGCCCGCTTATTTGCCGATTTGCGTTTTGTCGTCATTGACGAAATTCATGCCCTGATGGGGGCCGACCGCGGCTTACAGGTGATCTGCCTCTTAAGCCGTCTGGAAAAACTGACAGGCTGTAAACCCAGAAGAATCGGTCTTTCCGCCACGCTAAACGATTATAAACCAGCAGAAATTTTTTTATCGGCCGGGACAAAACGTGAAACCCTGTCGGTGGGAATAAAAATCCATCAACGAACCATTTCCCTGGCTGCTCAAAGTTTTGTCCTGCCAGCAGAGGATGACAAAAGAGATGAGGTTTTAGAGCAGTATAATGAATTTCTCTATGACCATTGTCATGATAAAAAATGCCTGATTTTTACGAACAGTAGAGCCGATGCCGAAAAAGTGATCAACGATATGAAAGAGCTGGCGGTTAACAAGCATGAACGGGATGTCTTCTTTGTCCATCATGGCAGTGTTTCAGCCATGCTGCGCCATGAAGCTGAGGCCGCCCTCAGAGAACATCAGGGGCCAACCGTCACCGCGGCAACCCTAACACTAGAGCTGGGTATTGATGTCGGTGATCTGGATTCGATTATACAAATCGGGGCGCCCTTTAGTTGCTCAAGTTTTGTTCAGCGTCTGGGGCGGTCGGGAAGACGCACCGGAAAATCTAAAATGCTCTTTGTTAATCAGTTTGAAGAAGACCGGCACAGTCCCTTTGAGATGATTCCCTGGGATTTGCTTCGAACAATTGCGGTCATTCAATTGTATCTGGAAGAACACTGGGTAGAGCCATTTGAGGTTAAGCCAAAACCCTTTAGTTTACTTGCACACCAGACTTTAAGCACCCTCTTCACATATGGGGAACTCCAGCCTGCCGATTTGGCAAGAAATGTCCTGACCATGCCACCCTTTGCGGAAATTGATCAAAATGAGTATCGATTATTGCTACAAAAAATGATTCAAGAAGACTATCTGCAGAGAATGGATTCGGGCGAAGTCATTATCGGTTTAAAAGGCGAGAAAATTGTGCAGCATTTCAGCTTTTACGCAGTCTTTCAGGATGAGCAAGTTTACCACGTTTTTAGCCAGAGTGGTGAAATCGGTACTTTAAGCAATTGCCCTGCCGTTGGTGAAGTGTTTATTTTAGCCGGCCGCAGCTGGCAGGTTTCTTCCATCGATGAAGAGCGAAAAATGATCTACGTCAAGCTGGTGAAAAATAACCGGATTCCCAAATGGATAGGAGATCACGCCGGCTTGATTCATACCAAAATTGTTAAACGGATGAAGCAGGTTTTACAGGAAGAGACAATGTATGCCTATCTTCAGCCGGGTTCACAGGAGCTCTTAAATAAAACCCGCAATTTTGTTAAAGAAAATTACATTTTAGACCGGGATTTTATTCCCGCCAGTACAAAATCATTTTATCTGTGTCCATGGGTGGGGTCAAGAGAGCTTTTTACCATTAACAATCTGCTCTTATGCGGTCTAAAGGATGATCTACAGATTTACACCATTAGACAGGGGAAGCATTACCTTGAAATTAGAAGCGGTTTGAGCGTTGATGATTTTAAAGCAGCTTTAAACAAAACATCAATTGCTATCGACGATCCAAACCAGGTAATCCCCGATCAACAACCATTAAGAATGGATAAATACGATTATATGGTACCAAAAGACCTGCTCAGAGAAGCATTTTTAAGAAATGTGCTTGATGTTAGAGAAGCACAAAGGATTTTGAAGGATAACACCTTCGTTGCAAGGTGAAGAAATCCACGTCTATCTGGGCATCGAAAAACTGGCGCAAGCCGTCAATCGGCCCCTTTCCACAATGGCCCGCAACAACAGTGACTATCCCCAGATACAGGATTTTTATTACCAGAGTGTCCGCTTTTTTCAATTGGGTAAAAGCTGTTTAAAGCACTAAAAACATGGTAAAAAAGTATTGAAGCATCCAGTCAGGCATAAGGGGTGAAACAATCAGATATGGCTAATAATTTAAATCAGCGGTTTGCAAGTAGCAAAGGAGTGAGATGATGAGAGTGAATTCGTCTGCTATAATGAAATGGTTGGTGGTTTTTCTGCTTTGGGCGGTGATGCTGATCGGCTTTTCGGCTTGTGAGAACAGCAATAAAACAAACTCCCAAGGTGGGATGACCAGTGCTGAAATCAGCACAGCTTTTGAAACATATCCAGTTTTTGAACAATTGGAAGTAGGTACGAGCTACTCTGAAGCGACGAAAATTTTAACCGATGCGGGAATGGTTGAGCAAAAATCCTTATCAAGTAAAGGGCTTCCGGGTGTGGAGTACAGTGAATACAGTTTTGCCGATGAAGACGACCAGGTTTATATTGAGCTGGACAAAAAGAACGATCTTCTTTACAGCAAATATTATCATTTGCTTTTGAGTAATAGCTTTGACAGCGGTTTTATGCCAACAGAGGCGGTCTATCAGGATCTGTACGACCAGATCACGGCTGGCACGATCACGACGCTTGCTGATATTGAGGCGGTCATCGGTAATGCCTATCTTTTTTCAGTTCAACCGCAAAGCGCGGATGATCCCAGCCTGATCTATATTAACAGCTGGCGAGGGGATCTGGCTCGCTTTGATGCCTTTACCGATGAGAATGGCAAGCTTATCAGCTATAAAATCGGTTATACCGGAACGCTCAGTAACTAAAAAGCAGCATTTTCGATTCTATACTTTGTCGCTTTCATCCCTTATGTAAGATAAAACACCAGATTGCTTTCGGAGTTTTGTCAGCCCGTCCTAGCCTGGGCGGGCTCTTTTTCAAACAAGCTAGGAAAAGCATTCAAGCCTACATTTTTGCCCGCTCCAAAATTGTGATTATCCGATAAATAGGGGTATCTAATCAATAAAAGTTATCAGGAGGAAAGAAGATGAATCAATTAGTTAAAGCGATTATTGGATTGGCTTTGCTGGTTGCGACGCTGCTAATCAACAGTCTGGGCGCTTTTGGATTTTTCAACGGAATGTCGCAGAAAGCCATTTCAGATATGTACCCAACACTGATTACACCAGCCCCCTTTACGTTCAGCATCTGGAGTGTCATATATCTCTTGTTGATTGGTGCAGCTATTACCATGATCATTAAGAACAAAGATGACATTTACAGCCAAGCGATTGATCAGATCGCCCCTTTGTTTTGGATTTCATCAGGTCTTAATATGGTTTGGATTATCTGTTTTTCCTATAATATGATTAATCTATCAGCGGTGGTGATTTTGTGCTTTGCCATCATTTTAGCATTGATTGTCAAAAAAATCAGTACAATTAAGATTGCTAACAGCTGGTTGCTGCCAACAGCTTTTGGAATGTATGCCGGCTGGCTGTTGATTGCAACAGTCGTCAATATCGCCGCATTTCTGGTCAGCATCGACTGGCAGGGTTTTGGCATTGAAGCGGAAGTCTGGGCGGCTATTACCCTGGCGGTTGCAGTGATACTGGCCTTTGTTGTTGCCCATTCTACCCGGAATTTTGTCATTCCCTTACCAATTGCTTGGGGTTATTTGGGGATTTATATGTCATTAAAGCTCATGAATGCCTTACCCTTTTTGCAAATTTTTACTTTAATCGGGATTGTTCTGCTGCTGGGAATCAGTGGATATCTCTTGTGGTTAAAAAGACGCGTCAAGGAGACGTGAGAAACGAGGCCTAGCTATGAATATTTTAAACTGGGGTCTGATTAGCAGTCCTGAGGGTAAGAAACCGATGATCTTTTCTGAATATGTATTAAATGATTTGGGGGTTTTTGTGAAACGTGAAAGACGAATGCCCAAAAAAGCTAAATTAACAGCACTGACGGGCTTTCGAATCGGTTATCAGGCGCTTGCCGGAAGCAATTATCGCGCCGCAGCTCTAGATCGAAATGCCATTCTCTGGCACAAGATAACGAGGGTAATATCAGCCCCCGATAATCTGATGATTTACGGCAACAGCCAGGACTTGATCACGCTTTATTTCGATCAAGACCAGGCCAAAGCAATCACCTCCTATGTTCATACCATGAGAAAAAACCATCCCCCTGTTAAGACGGCTGATTATGATGCCGCTTCCTGGATGTGCTGGCGAGATGATGACGATTGGGGCGACAATCCCTTTATGCCCTTACTAGAAATGATCGAAATTGAAAAGGATACCGACCGCTTTATCGAACCGGAGATTCTGGAAGAAACGGTCCTGAAATCTGAGATTGAAATTATGTAAAATATCTAGTTACCAGATGATGCCATTGAACCGTCTATTTGTACAAAGTTGAAAAAATTATCAAGTATTTTGTTTTTTCTCACTCATTATTATGATAAAATAATTAATAAATATTATTTTAAGGAACGAAAATAGAATGACCAAAAAGTTATTGCCTCTCATGCTAATTTTAGTCCTGTTATTATCGGCCTGTACAAATTCAAGTAATTCAGATAGCGCTGAAGCGGACCCCCTGAGCGACGGAAAGGCCTATTTGCAGGAAGAGATGGATGGCCTGCAGTCAATACTTGAAGAGATCGGATCCTCTGTGGGGGATGCGGCTCCCGGTGACCAAGCAATCTATGCTATGCTGAATGAGCAACTCAATTCCAAAACATATTTTTACGATATCCTGCTTACCGATGCCCAGACAAATGTCACCCAGGTCGCTAGCAAAGTCGATGCCCCCTTTATCGGTCTGAACTTAAAAAGCATCAACACCTTGAATGAACTCTTTGTTGACAGCCCCATGCTGGTCATCAAACAAAATGCCAATTCTGACGATACACCCTTTCTCTATGCCTCTGTCCCAACCGAAAGTGGGGGATGGGTCATTGCCTATATCGACCCCTATTCTTTTGGCGCGGAAATTTCTTCCTTTGCCATCGGACAGGAACTGCGCGTTTATGCCAATACGGAACCGGGCAGCAATTCTAGCGTTTCGGAATTGCGTGCTTTCACTGCCGAAGAATTGTCCTGGCTCGATCAGGCTTCGGACTACATTAATGATGAATTTGCCACACTTGAAACTTTAACGGATGCTGCCGTATCCGCTTACCAGGAGTCCGGTCCCGATAGTCCGGCTTTTTCAACGGCTCTGGCGCAGATCTCCCAGGATAGTTTAATTGCCAAAAATGTGGTTTTTGTTGACACCGACAATATGATCGTCACATCTTTCCCAACTTATTTAGAGGGCATTTCATTTGATTTGTACGATCTGGATATTCCGTCTTTAACATCCGACCGCCAGCCCTTTATTACGGAAGTCAATTTTTCCGATGTTCAGACTTCCGCATTAAAGCAGTTGGGCTTCGTTACACCAGTGGTAAAAGACGATGAGATTGCTGGTTATATTCTTGTTCAGGCCCGTCTCTTTGATTTAGCCGCCGATCTTTCAAGCCTCAAAGAAATTGGTCAAAATGTCAATTTCATGCTGACCGACAGCCAGGGTACGATTTTATATGATGGTGATATTGCAGAAGTCGGAAAAAATATCTATAATGATGACCTCTATTCGGATGGCACCCTTCAGGACTATCTGCAAAATGAATTTAAGCCAAACCCAGAAGGTGAATCAAGCTATGAATTTTATGGCGCTGGCATGACCGAAATTATTCCCAAAGAAGTGACCTGGAAAACCATCACTTTTATGTGGGAAAATTTCAAGTTGTCCATGAATTCAGAGTGGAAACCGGCACAATAATCTTTTGACTTTGAGTCAAAATTAAGCCAATTTACAAGGAGTTCAATATGATCATTAAAAAATCGAAAATCGCCATTGTCGGCTGCGGCCTGGTGGGGTCGACAACTGCCTTTAGTCTGGTCACCCAAGGCGTGTGTGACGAAATCCTGATGATTGACATCAACAAGGAAAAAGCCCTGGGGGAGGTACTGGATTTAAGAAATACCATCAAGTATCTGGAACGAAATGTCAAAATTGTCTGCGGTGACTATGCCGACTGTGCCGATGTTGATCTGATCGTCGTGACCGCCGGACCGCCACCAAAACCTGGACAGTCACGGCTGGACAGCCTGGATTTATCGGCTCAGATTGCGGCCTCGATTGTTGAGCCCATCATGAAAAGTGGCTTTCAGGGGATTTTTGTCGTCATTTCCAATCCCGTTGATATCATGGCCTATCTGATTTACAAACTATCCGGTTTGCCTAAAAATCAGGTCATTGGTACCGGCACTTCCTTAGACACAGCCCGCCTGCAAAATTTTTTAGCCGATCTGGTAAAGGTCGACCCCCGAAGTATTTATGCCTATTCCATGGGCGAACACGGGGATTCTCAGATGGTACCCTGGTCAGTTGTGACCGTTGCGGGAAAGTCCTTTCAGGATATTATTACCGATAATCCCCAGATCGTCGGCGATGTTGACCTGGATGAAATCGTCTCGAAAACTGCCCGGGAAGGCTGGGAAATTTACAATCGCAAGGGGACAACCTACTTTGGCATCGCCTCAGCCTGCGTGGGAATTATTAAAGCCATCCTTCATGATGAGAACAAAATTATTCCCGTCTCCACCTTGCTGGAAGGGGAGTATGGCCAGTTTGATGTTTATGCGGGGATCCCGGGGATTCTCAATCGAACCGGTGTCTCCGATATTCTGGAAATCCATATGACTGAGGAGGAAGAAA
The DNA here is from genome assembly GCA_030156895.1 of Eubacteriaceae bacterium. GTDB lineage: Bacteria > Bacillota > Clostridia > Eubacteriales > Eubacteriaceae > Acetobacterium. Next base: position 16,374 of record JASGLP010000028.1, read on the forward strand.
AAAAGTTTGATGCGTCTGTCCAAGTCATCCGTCAGAATATCAAAAGAATCCAAGTCTATTTACAATCCTAATTAGCAGCTAACAAGGCCCCTAAAGAAAATTACCCAAATGACGATTATACTAATGTACTGACATATTTAAAAAAATACTATTCAAAAAATAGAAAGACTTAACAGATTCGAATTTTAAAACGAAGCAATCTGCTGACTTAAGGGGTAACTAATTGTGAAAACACTATTTGATGGCATTCAAAACGTAAGCGAAACAGAAGCAGTTAATGAACTTGCGGAATTGGCAACAGCTAACACGGATACCTATATCAATGTCTTACTGTATAATATAAAAAGAAGCATTATAGCATTTTTGGCCTTGTTTTTGCCCGGATTAGAAGAAAAAAGCGATTCTTTAAAACCGGATTCAGTCCAGCATCGTTATGTCAATAAACAAATTGAATATTCCGAACGGTCTATGGCTGCCTTAACAGATGAGTATCGACTGCTACTGAAAAAAGCTGTCCGGGGAAATGACACCCAAAGTGATGACGAACTACTGGCAAAGGTTACCAAAAAAGCATCCCGCATCCTTGGTAAAAAAGAGATCGAAGGAAAATCACTCTATGAAATAAATGATCTGCTCTTTCGCAAATATCCCAATCTGGCCAAGCCCGACTTTGATGACCTCTTATTGGGCGCGATTATTGGTGAAGCCCTGCTTGTGATTGCCCTGTTTGCAATTGTTGTCTATTGGTCTTTGCCCCTTGTTTTATTTATCGGCATTTTTGTCGGATTTCAGCCCCTTATTTATTATGGGATCAAAAACCGGCTTTCAACATGGAAACTGGCAAGATTTGTCTGGCTAGCGGCCTCCGGTGCCGGTGGTTTCAACGAGAGCAAGGGTAAACTACCACTCGATATCATCACTAAAAAGACCCGAGACAATATGCTTTTAGAAGTGCGAACGATCCATACGCTTTGCAAATCGGTCAATAATCTGGCAGCTGAAAAAGATACGATCAGTAAGAGAATATCCGGTATTGAAAATCAGATCAGCGCCAATTATAAGATTATTGATAAGGCGTCTTCCAACAAACAAAAAAGTGACGCCATTCGCATCAGAGAAGATAAAAAACTTGAAAATGCCTCATTGATTGAGGAAAAGACAAGTTTGCAGCAAAGTCTAGAAAATAAAAGTCATGATCTTGAAAAATACCAGAAATTATTGTCTGTGATTGAAACAGATGTCGCCAATACAATTATCGGCATGTGGAAAAAACTGTTCAGCCAGGCAGAATTTTCCCAAGATTTTGTCTTCGACCTGATCAGAAAATTCTCTTTGGAAGATTTCAGCCTGGTGGAGAAGCGGATATTTGAACTTTGCAACACGACATCACCCAAATCTTTGGCCAAGTCTGTAGGGTCCAACTATGCCCTCACTTTTTTAACCAACAAGTTAGATTTAGCAACGCTTACATTTAGCCTGGATCATTCATCAAAGCCTACATTTCTAAAAATAGACAGAGTGGTTGCCCTTCAGGAAACACCCTTATCTGGTGAGGAATTTCAACAGATCATCAGCTTATATGAAAAACCCGGGTCAGATAAAAATTTGGATCTGCTGACCGTGTATGAAATTCAAACCATGGAATTGGCAAGTCAACAAAACAAATGGGAAAAGGAAAGACAGGAACTTAAGGCTCAGGCCAGCGACTTTGAAAACCAAAAGGAAAAACTGCTGTCCGATATTAAATTTTCTTACGATAAGATCGATGATTTGCAGCATCAGATTATTGCAAAAGAAAAAGATTGCGCTAATTTGCAAAAGCAGCTGGAAAAAGCACCGGCATCTGATGAACTCAATTACGCTTTTGCTGATCAGTCGGAAGAGCTGCAAAAACTGGAAAATCTTTATGCCGAGAAAATCGATGAAAATAATAAACTGCTTGAAGATTTAACCAATATCAATGAACAAAAAGAAAAACTACACGAAGCGTGTGACAAACAGGAAAAAGAAATAAACGAACAGGAAGGCATCAATCGTGCCTTTAAAAATGATATTAAAAAACTAAAAGACGATATTAGAAAGAAAGAACAGATTATTAGGCAAAAGTATCTGGATATTTATTCAAAAGCAAGGCTGCTTGAGAAAATGAAAAGTGAAAAAATAAAAGACAAGGAAATTAGGCAAACTTTAAAAAATGACATTAGCTTGCTAAAAAAGGAAAAACATGAATTAGAAGAAAGCATTCAAACACAAAGAAAAAATAATGATGCCATCGAGGAGGATTTGAAAAAATATGAAAATTTCTTTGGTGAGGAAAGAGCCAAAGTAGTCCATTGTAAAAATGAACTCCAGGGCATTACGGCCAAATTACTTGCTGATCAGGCAATTTATGATGCCTTGTATCAGCAAGTTGAATCGGCTCAGAAATATATCTATATAGCTGACCCATTTATGACTAGCCAGCAATTTAAAAATTTACTGACTAACCTGGAGACGGCCATGTCCCATCATCCTGATTTAAAAGTAAAACTCTTATACGGCATGAAGGCGCCTTCCGGCAAGGATCTTGAGGCGGATTTAATTGCTTCTGACGATGATTATAAAAAAGCGTCGAAACTAGAGCTCAGATTAGGTAAAAATGCCATGACCAAACGCGGCAATACCCTTGCCAGGGTCATTCTTTTTGATGATCAAAGCTTTATTTTAGGCAGTTCCAATATGATGTCCTCTGACGAAAATAAGCCAAAAGCCAATGAAAACACATCCTCCGAAATCGATGAAAGCTTGAGCGTTGAACCCCTAAGCAATGAAGTCTTGAGCGATGAAACCGCAAATGATGACATCACGAACAATGAGGATGCCAACAAAGATGTCGCCCTATTTTCAACAGATGCACGAATCTGCCAGCAATTAAAAAGACAATACTTTGACTGGTAAGAGGGCGTTATTCTAAGTGAAACGGCGCGAAATATTATTTTGCGCCGTCAATATGTAGACAAACCCCGCACCGACCTATTAGATATCGCAGTCTGAAGCAAGATGATTATTTCTTTTTATTTGTTCAATATTTTTATAGTTTAATCGCATATCGATTTTACTGCCATCTGACACTTTCAATTCTATTTTTTTCTTATCCGAGGAAAGTTTGTATTCCAGCCTTAAGAAATTAGAAATATTGGGATTAAATTGTTCCAGATCTTTTTCTGACAATTCATCCAGATTAAGTACCACTTTCTGGGATTTAATAATCACGCGATCCCTGGTAAAATCAAAAACAAAGGGTATTTTAACATAGCGATTGAAAATCCAAAATGCGCTGGTACCTAAGACCCGATCCTTCTCCTGATCGTTTTGATAAGCAAGTACACAGGCATCATCTTCATGCTCCACAAATCCCTTTAATTGAATCGAGTAACCATACTTTTCATAAATTTCCTGAAATTTTAATAACGATACTTTCCCGGGATTCTCAACCGTCAGGTATTTCAATTCTCTTTTTGTAATCATAAAAACAGCAATTACAAAAAACAAGAGAAGGGGAATACTTTCCAGACGTTGACTAACATAGGTGGTCAATAAATAATTGATCCCCAGACTGCCAAGCAAACAAACTGCGAAAAAAATAATTTGTTTAAATAATGGTTTGATTGTTTCTTTGTTTTTTTCAAAATACGCTTTCATAATTTCTATCCTTTTAATTTTATTTTACAAAGATGAAAACTATAATGATTCCGTATTCTATCATCAAAAGGGCTTAATTTCAATTGAAAACGGTGCTCGAAATTTTTATTCACCTCACTTCTAAAGGATTTTTTAAACTATGAATTTTAAATATTTCTTAATCATTTGAATAAACTATGCTAGTCTGGGTATATCTTACGAATGACTGTTTAAGTGCCATTAGCCAATGCCATTTATATAGCCACCATTCAATTCTTATTAGGAAGGTTTTTCATGCAAACATACCAGGATGATATTGCATTACTTGTAACCACTTATCTAGACGCCTATTTTTTAAAACGAGACTTTCATGAAACAATGAAGCTGTTTGGTAAACCGCTGACCGGATTTGGAACTGGCTTAAGCGAAAATGCTTTTCAATATGATGACTTTATTCGTCTTTTTAAAAGGGATTTTGCAGAAGCCCCGGAAAAAATAGACTACGACATTACGCAGATGGTTACCCATCAAATCAAAAAAGATCTTGCGACAGCCGCCTGTCAGTTAAACATAAAAACCACTATCATGAATCAGGAGGTCAGATTTAATTTTTTTCGACTCAGCCTGATTTTTACAAAGACCGATCAGACCTGGCTGATTCATCATATGCATATCTCGCTTCCCACCGATGCCCACGAAAAAGATGAATCCTATCCGATTAAAGAGCTGGAAGAACGCAATCTGCTACTGGAAAAGCTGGTAGAGGAAAAAACTAGGAGTCTGAATCAGGCCTTAAAACAGATCAGTGAATTAGCGGTAACCGACAAATTAACGGGTACTTTCAATCGCAACAGGATCGAAGAAGACTTAAAGAAAGAAATTCAGCTGGTCAATCGCTATCACAATCAATTTTCCATCATCCTGATCGATATCGATCATTTTAAAGAGATTAATGACAGCCACGGCCATATGGCGGGGGACAACATGCTCAAAGAATTTGCCACGATCCTGAAAGACAACATCCGCGAAACAGATTTATTTGGCCGTTGGGGAGGAGAGGAGTTTCTGATCATCTGCCCCGAGACCGATATTGCTGATGCCTGCAATCTGGCCGAAAAACTGCGTGATGCCATTGCTACTTATCCCTTTACGATTAAAAATAAAACCGCCAGTTTTGGTGTTGCCGCCTGTCTGGCGAATGATAATTACGACAGCCTGATCAATCGCGCCGATCAAGCCCTCTATAACTCGAAGCGACAGGGGCGAAACCGTGTCAGTGTCGCACAAAAAAGTTAGCCTAAATTTTATTTTGACCCTTCCTTAAGACCAAAACCGCTTGCTGGGATAATAATCCTGCTGGCGGCTTTTTTAGTTAAAAACCTGCCGCCTTATTGCTTAAAAATCTTTTGCCACATTTACTGTCACACATTGTTTTTATTCATAAAAAATGCTAAAATTACTTTAAGTTTAGCTTAAGCAAAATACAAATAAACCACAAACTTTTTAAACTTTGGGAATGGATATGAGCATCATCAATGGAAAAAGAAAAAGTTATCGCCATCGAAGCACAAATCAATAAACTCTTTTCTCCGGAATACGCCATCGTCAAAACGCTTGGTTCGGGCGGAATGGGCTGTGTTTTTCTGGTGTGCCATCAGGATCAGACCCTTTATGCCCTAAAAGTGCTGGAAAAAGCCGCCTATAAAAAAAATAAACTAAATGAAATGGGGGAAATCACCGCTTTACAGGCGCTGTCCCATCCCAACATCCCTGATCTTTTTGAAATCACTGAAGATGACAATTACATTTATATGCGTCAGGAATATATTAGCGGCAAACCCCTTAATCAGATATTGCGAAAGAAAAAAACCATCGAACCAGCATGTCTGTCAGCATGGATGCAAAGCACGGCCGAGATCTTGAGCGATCTCCACCAGCAGGGTTACATCCATCGGGATATCAAACCCGATAATCTCATGCTCACTGATGATCAGTGTATCCGCATGATTGATTTTGGTCTGGCTCGCCAAATTGGGGTCACAGACCAGGCTGACCGACGGGTTTTTGGTACTCTTTCCTACACAGCGCCTGAGCGGTTTGACCGCAAACCGGCAACGGTCCAGACCGATATCTACGGTTATGGCGCAACCATGTATCAATTAGCAACGGGTATCAAACCTGAAAACATGAAAACTGATCCTCAAAAAAGCATCATTATTATTGAAGAAAAGCTTTCCCAAGCCGTGCCTTCCGACCTTTCCCTGGTCATTCGCAAAGCCATGGCAGTTAATGAAAAGGGGAGATATAAAAGTTTCAAGGCTTTGCTTTGGGATCTTAATCATCCTGATCTGATCATCAGCCCGGAACAGGAAATTCAAAATATCCGAGTCAGTGCCCTGTTTATCATCGTAACAGTCCTTTTCCTGATTGGACTGACAACATTATAAAGAGAGAATGGTGAAGTTATGAAAGACAAGCAAGTGCCAATCGAGACCGATTTATTTCTGGTCGTCGATGGAAAAGAACATGAACTAAAGTCCAGCCCCTTTGTGCTGGGTCGCGACCCCCTGACCAGTGACCTGTGCCTGAATCAGAAAACGATTAGTCGCAAACACCTTGAACTCAGCTCTACGGATGGTCGTTGGTATGCAGAGGATCTTAATTCCAGTGCCGGCACCGTTCTTAACGGGGTTAAGATGGATTCCGGCCGTAAACTGGAAATTGTTGCCGGTGATTTTCTGGAACTGTCCGATGTCACCATCACGCTACAAAGTCATAGCAATGCAAGCATAAAAGACGCATCGATCGACCCTCAAACCAGTAATTCGGCTGCCCAGATCAACCTGGTTAGAGCCAATCTGCGCCTGTTTCTGGCGGAAACAAAACTTGACAGCCAGAATCTGAACCGTCTGTCAGCACTGATTGATTCGGTCATTTTATATAATGGGGATGGTCGTCTTTTAAACCATGTTGTTGCTGAAATCATCAGCGAAAAAAGTCCAGCTCAAAAACCGCTTCAGACCGCGACAGCACCAACCCCGATCAAAAACCAGCCACCGGCTGCTAAAAACGCCCCTCAAAAATTACCGGTTTTCCATCCGGTCAAGGTCGAAGGGGAGTGGAAGGAAATTCCCGTCACCAAGATTCCCTTCACCATCGGTCGCGGCCCGGAAAATGTCGATTTTGTCCTGAGTGCCAAAGGTGTCAGCCGATCCCATTGCCTGGTCAGCTGTCATGACGGCTCCTACCATATAACCGATCTGGGTTCGATCAATGGCATTTTCTTAAATAAAAAACAGCTCAAGCCCAATGACCATTATCCGATCAAAAACGGTGACTCAATCAGCCTTGGTATTAACCAGTTTTATGTTGAAATTTAAGATAAGAGAGGGATAAGATGAAAAAGACAGAAGCATTTACATCTCAAACAGATGAGACCGAACAGGAAGATCTCCAAGCTAAAAACGATCCTGAAAACAATCAGACAGAGACAAATCCGTCTGACCAGGTGGATGAAGTACAGGAGGCTGATCAGTCTACAACAGAAAAGATCGCAGATTCACAGTCAGATTCAGACACAGGCATTTCTGAAACCAGCGATCAGGAAACTGCGGATTCTATCGATGAAGAAACCGCCGCCCTGATCAATGAAGAAACTGAGGCCTTAATCTCCGAGGAAACCGAAGCCCTGGTCATTGAAACCACAGCGGCTCTCATCTCTGAGGAAACCGAAGCCTTGGTCATGACTGATCCCTATGTTATTGAAAGAACCGAATCACTGATCACCAGCCCAAATAAATCGGGTAAAAGTAAAAAAACGGCACTCATCATCGGTTCCCTTGTACTGGGCATGCTTTTAATTGGCGGTTCGGTTGTCGGTTATTCGGCTTACGAACAAAAACAGCTGGATGAGCAAATCGCTGCTGCCATGGAAACAGGCTCATCCCTCATGGCCGCTGGCCAATACAGTGATGCCATCGTCGCCTATGAAAACGTCAGCGCCCTGGATGCCGACAACACTGAGGCCATCTACGGCAAAGCTATGGCTTATACTGCAATGGGTGATTATGGCAACGCCCGAACTTACTATGAGGAAGCCCTCAAACAAAGCACTGAAATTGAAGATATGAAAGTGATTTACAATTCTTACATTGATTCCGAAGTCAGCGCCCAGGTACCGGAAGAAAGCCTCTTTGCCCTGATGGAACGAGCCGCCAAAGAAACCGGCGACGAAGCCTACATCAAACGTAAAGGCGAATTTATGGTCAAAGCGCCGGGCTTCAATCTCAATCCTGGCTCCTATCAAGGCGCACAGTCGGTTGATATCATTAAAGGTGACGGCGCCGATCGGGTCTTTTATACGCTTGACGGCTCAGAACCGACGACTGCTTCTGCCGAATACGTCAGCACCATTGCTCTCAATCCAGGCGAAACAACTGTTAAAGCGATTGAGGTCGGAGTTAATGGATATGCCAGTGAAACCGTTACAGGAACATATTTTATTGAGGAGACCAGCGAGGTTAAATTTGAAAATAACATCTCCGGTTCCTGGTCATCACGCTCCGGCTCATATCTGTATCAGTATTATTTCAGTGATGGATACGTGACTTATTCCTATACCTCTTCCAGTGGCACTACATATTCCTACAGCGGTAACTACACCATTACAGGCGTTAACCAAAACGGTACCATCGGAACCTTGTCAGTCTTTAACACCTCCAGCAGTTACGGTATTTCCAGTACCATCAATATCAACTGTGAACCCCTGGGCGATAATATGATTTCTATTAATAACAAGGGGTACAGCTATAATCCCTGATTTTTAAAAAGGGCGATTTTTCGCCCTTTCAGTTATGCTTAACCTTGCGATTGCATACTATTTTCTAGCATCTTAAATGAAAGATGCAAAAAAAGCATCTGATCAGCATTGGAAAAATCGATATTCGTCAGTTGAACCAGTCTTTTCAAGCGATAAACCATGGTGGCCTGATGAATAAACAAGGCTTTCGCCGTCTGGCTGGCATTCATCTGGTGGTTCAGATAGTTTTAAGTGTCTTAAAATACTCGGTCTTTTTTTCATCATCATACTGTTTCAAAAAAATCAGCTCTTGAGCGCATAAGAGCCCAACCGGCATGGCCAAGCTCGTCAATCAGAATCAGGCGGCAAAAATAGTCCTGATTGATAAAAATATCCAAACACAAAGAATCTGCACATAAAATTCCTTTGGGATAAATGAAAGCCTTTTGCTCGGGTTTTGGTGGTCGGTTATTCAGATCATTCTTCAGATAATTGAAAACTTCTAAAGGAATTTGTGAACCGCGTCCTCCATAATCCAAATAGGGACCAGCCGCTGCCAGGTATTCTGGCTGATCATCAGCAGCATAGATTGACCGTTTAAAAATGGGGAAGGATACCGACAGTAATTCCTGCAAATCTTCATTCTCAACAGCCTGATTCATCTGATCCTGCCAATTATTGTATTTCTGAAAAATACCATAAAGAATCGCAAAAATCTGATTGTAAAGGCCTTTGAGATCGCCTTCTCTCGACGCTAAATTGATAAATGGGTAGCCGCGGTAAACGATGTTATTGACGATCTATTAGTTGGTGGCAATTATATTTTTGATGGCTGGATGTTTGGTGATCCCGAGGATGAGACCGTCAATAATAAAAATAAGATGACTGAAGCAATGGTTGAAGATTACGATGTCGCCCGTTATCGCAGTTACTTATAAAGATTGAGCGGGTTTGTCTACGCACAACAGCGCAAAAATATATTTCGCGCTGTTTGTTTGACTGATTGATAATTTTTCAGTCTTTGATTAAAATTTAGTATAAAAGCCCGGATTTAACCCAGGCTAAGATGCCTTTAATTTGCGTAATTAATTCGTGATTGCTTGTAAAGTTCTTCACGATAAGCTGGCGTCATGATCCCCTGCATTAAACCATAAATACTGACCATAGACGATTTGCCTGGTTTACAAACTGCTTTTGCAAAGTCTTTCGCATAATTTCGCTGATCTTCTTCACTGGTGGTTTCCGGATTGAAAGCTGGTGGAATCAGACCAATACAAATCTGATCACCATATTCTTCAAACAACTTCATGGTATCATTCATATCCTGAGGACTCCATGAATCCCAACCCGCATCAATAATGCACTGGATTCTGCTTTCGATATGTCCACAACTGTGCAGATCCGCCCATAATCCTTTTGAATGAATATGATCAGTCAGTTTACGCATATAAGGAACGATCATTTCCTGGGCTGTAGCTTCCGAGAAGAAAGGTGAACGTTGAGAACCCCAATCATCATGAACCGTAAAACCATCAATAAAATCGTAGTGTTCAACAACTTTATCGACAATTTGACAAGCCAGGTTTGTGGTTGCTTCAAAAATTTCTTTAACCGCATCCTGCTGATCTTCATCAATTAAAGCTTCAGCAGCCCCTTCAAAACCCATGAAAGAAATTAAACGTTCAAACCACCAGCCATTGATCATCCAGGCCAGCATAAAGGCATTGCCATTTAAAAAAGTTCCGTTATTAGCTTTAGCACTGCCTTCCCAGTCCCAGCTGTCAATATCCGGGAATTTGATGACTTCCTTCCAATCGTTAGCATCTTTGAGCACATGATTACCAGGACGTACCATTGAACCCTGAGCATCCGGAACGTATTCCCAGGGAATTCCGAACATATCAACAGCATCCTGAGGGGGAAGCATATTGGCCTCAAAAACAAAAGCTCTGGCAATATTATCAGGAATAACAGATGGACAGAACAAAGCGCCTTCATTACCTAGAAGTTCCCAAACAGGTTCCTTTTTCATCATCAACTGATAATTTTCGCGCATACTCACTGGCGAGTCAAAAACTGGATCAGTGGCACCAAAAAAATTGGGGATTTCAGCAACGACCTTTAATTCTTTTTCTTCAAATGGAATTTTCTGCATTATTAAGCTCCTTTAAAAATATATTTAAAAACGATTTGTGTGAATCGTTCTTAAGACGAGGTAAAGCATTACAGAGCCGCTAACAAACGATTACACGTGTAGATGTCTGCAATAGATTAGCTTTTTAGTCAATTTGCTACTTTGATTTTAAATATTATTCACGTTTAATTTTTTATTATTTTATCCTTTTACGAATAACCCGTCAATATATTTTTGTAAATTTTGAATATTTTATTTTTTACGTATCTAAGTTTCAAGTAAATATTAAATTTCTTCCATTTACTATTATTTTTTCCACATAACATTCGACTACAAATCAAAGCTTCATTTTCATGGCTTGTTTCTAAAACGACATAATGGTAAAATAAATCAAAGGATTTTTGCTTAACCCCGCGGAATTTTATCCTGAATTCTCGACCTGATACAAAACATTTTTGATGTCAAGTTTCTTTCAAATTTGAAGATAAAAAGTCGTATCAGACGAGTCTTCAGAATCACATCTTTCCGTATCATCCGCTCAGAGCCCTTATACCTGAGCATCAGATTACACGTACTTTTTGTACAGAAATGAGGTTATTATGGAATTACAAAAAACATTGGAAAATCGTCTGAGTGTGCGTGCTTACGATGCTACAACCAAGGTGTCCCAAAAGACGCTTGAGGATCTTGTTAAAGCAGCACAATTGGCGCCATCATGGAAGAATTCTCAGACTGGCCGTTTTTATTTCATCGTGTCTGAGCCCCTACTCACAAATTTTAAAGAAAGCTGCCTGCCGCCTTTTAATCAAAAAAACGCCGCTGATGCACCGGTGATTCTGGTTACTACTTTTGTTAAAAATCATTCCGGCTTTGAAAAAAGCGGGGAAGCAGTCAATGAATGCGGCAATGGATGGGGGTTTTATGACCTGGGACTGGCCAATCAGAATTTACTGCTTAAAGCCTCTGAGCTGGGCTTAAAAAGTCTGATTATGGGGATTCGTGATGCTTCTAAAATTCGCCAACTGCTATCAATTGATGAAAAAGAAGAAATCGTCTCTGTCATTGCTCTTGGCTATTCAGACGCGGAACCGCAACGACCCAAACGAAAGGATTTTGCCGCCGTCGCAAAGTTTTTTTGATTCGGCTTACAGTTAAACATGAAGAAAATTTTACCTTTACTACTATTATCAATTTTGATAATTTGTGAATTTTTGCCCATTTCAGCACAAACTTCACCCAATTTGTCTTATCAGACCCACGTTCAATATGTCGGTTGGCAGAATCTGGTCAATATTGGAGAGATGAGCGGCACCAGTGGGCAGAGTCTTCGACTGGAAGGAATCAAAATCAATCTTGACAACGCTGGCTATGATCTAGGCATTTCATATCAAACCCATATTCAGAATATCGGCTGGGAAGAAGGCAGCAGTGGCTGGAAAACAAGTGGCCAGATGAGTGGTACTGAAGGTTTGTCTTACCGTCTCGAAGCAATCCAGATCAAGCTCACCGGAGCGGATGCCGATCTCTTTGATATTTATTATCAGGTTCATGCCCAAAATGTCGGTTGGATGGGATGGGCTAAAAACGGAGAGAGTTCGGGGACTGCCGGTTACTCATACCGGCTTGAAAGTATTCGCATTGCTATCGTTGCCAAAGGTGAAAGTCCACCGGCAACCACGATCAATAATACAAGTGCTTTTATCGAAAAAAAATCGGTTTCTGGAAATCTGTTACTGAATGATTCTACAGCAGAATTTGACGATTACGCCTTGGGCCTTGACTCAGTTATCCTAACAGATGACGGTATTACGCTCGATCCCAGTGCTTATATCGGCGTATATACATCAGTTGAAATGAAAACGCAGGCCTTTAACAAGATGGTCTGTTCCTGGAATGTCACGACCCCGGAAAACTCCCTGATTCAGCTTGAAGCTCGGGTTTACACCAGTTCTGGCTGGTCAAACTGGTTGTCTTGGGGGCAATGGGGGACAAATATCCAAAGACTATCCGGTACCGGTACCACCAGCGACGCCATTGCCAGCGTTGATGTCGATACGCTGCAGGTTAATAATGGGCTTACTGCTACAGGTCTTCAGTATCGGGTGATACTTCTTTCACCACGAGCTGGTGTAACACCAACTGTATCTCTAGTTGCTGCCGCCCTGAGAAACACCATAACTCCAATTAGTAAGACTTATACCGATAATCCAGATTTGACAAATTTATCGATTCTCGCTGTACCGCTGCTTTCACAAATGATTCGTGATCCAGCCATTGCTGATTCGATTTGCAGTCCCACCAGTATGGCAATGATTCTCAACTATTACGGCACAAATGTCACACCGGAAACGGCCGCCTGGGGAATTTATGACTATGATTATAAAGATTTTGGTAACTGGCCATTTAATACCGCTTATGCAGGCAGTCTTGGTTATCAGTCCTATGTCGATTACTCTACCATCGACGGTCTTAAACGAGAAATCGCCGCCGGTCACCCGGTTGCAGTTGCAGTAGCCTATAAGAATAGCGCTTCCGTTTCCGGCAATCTGCCTGTTGTCGATGGGGCACCGATTTCCTCAACCGCCGGTCATTTAATTGTAGTTTGTGGATTTACAAACATCAGTGGGGTAGAATATGTAGTGATCAATGATCCTGCCGCTAGTTCTGATACGGGTGTCAGAGTTTATTACCGCCTGGATCAGTTTTCAAATGCCTGGGCGCAGTCCGGAAATATCGCTTATATCGTTAAATAAATTTCAAATATTTCTCAAGTCAGCTGTTATTAAATTATTTTGATACAGCTGATTTTTCTTTTTGGCATAGTATTTTTTCTTGCGTCAATTTTATTAATTGCAATTATCTTTGATTTCCTGCAATTTTATTTGTCTTTTAAAATTTCAAATTTGATAAAATTGATTCATCATCGAGATATTATCAACACTTAGACACTTATTCATTGAAAATATTTTTGTTATTTTGTCCTAGCTTTCAAAACATCACAATTATAGTTAATCTTAATTAATACAATTATTCGATTTTTACCAACTGTTAAAACGGCTTATACAAACTGTAAGCAGCAAATATTTTAATCAAATACAAAATTATATCAGTTTAAGTTCTTGACAATTCGTAAAAAACCGATTACAATACATTTACTGAACCGGTTAAGTAGAAATGATCATGTTTTAAATTTGGATTGATCTGCACTCACATACAGATTAACCTTGATTGCAATCTTAAATCATTAAGTTTGCCGAAATGACTTCAATTAGTAACAAATACTTTTTTACCACTTCGTAAATATTGTATTTATTTAAACAGGAGGAAAAAATGAATCAATCTGTTAAACCTATCTCTACTTTTACGATTTTGGCCATGGCCTTTTTGGGAATGGGTGTTGGGACCATTACCCCAGCTCTTAACGCAATATTCGTTCAATTTTCTGATTTACCCATCACAACCCTCTTATTGGTTTCGACATTACCATCACTAACGGTAATTCCAGCAACCATTATCTCCGGTTCAATCGCCGGCAACAAAGTCAGTTTTAAAATTCTGGCAATCATCGGGATGGCACTATTCGTAATTGGTGGTGTTGCACCATATTTTATGACTGACTTTACCAACATTTTAATCCAACGCGCTATCTTCGGAATCGGCCTTGGAATAATGTCACCACTTGCAAATTCACTGGTTATGGGCGTTTATGAAGGCGATAAAGTTGCCACAATGACAGGTATTGTTACCCTGTCTATGAATATCGGTGGTATGGTTCTTCAGTTTTTAGGTGGTTATCTGGCTGGTATTGGCTGGAATTATGCTTTCCTGCCACATGCTTTAGGGATTGTTTCTTTGGTACTGGTAATCTTCTTCTTACCTGAACCACCTAAAGCACCAGTAACAAGCGAAACTGCCGCGGCACCTAAAGACAAACTGCCAATGAAACTTTGGATTATCGTTATAGCATATGGTATTTACACCCTCTCAATCTACCCAATGCTTGTCAATATGTCTACTCTGATCGTTGATCGCGGCCTGGGAACAACAGCTACTGCCGGTGTCGTTCTGGCTCTCTTAACCATCGGGGGCATGGTCGCTGGTACTGTTTTTGGTAAAGTATTCAAAATTTCTGGCCGTTTTATCATGGCTGTTGGCTACGGGCTTGGTGCAGTAGGTTTAGCACTGGTATCTTTTGCTGGTAATATTGCTATCCTGTCAGTGGGCGTCTTCATTGAAGGTTTTGCCATGTCAACACTGATTCCAGCCAGCATGATGCTAATCAGCATGACTGTAAAACCGGCGCAAATGCCACTAGGTGTCTCAATTTTTATGGCCGGCATGAATCTCTTCGGATTCCTGTCAACTTACTGGATTGGTGCCATTGCTTCAATTACCGGTGATGCCGTAACCGCTCCAATCATGGTTGGAACAGCTGTTGTTGCTGCATTCTTTGTTATCTATCTCTTTGTCAATCCGTTAAAGGGTGGTGCTGGTGCACCAGCTGAGGGGACTGAATCCTAAATAACAGACTATTTATAATTAAGCGCCGAGTGATTAACTGAATCATTTGGCGTTTTTTTCTATCCTAAAGCGCTGTTTAAAAATGATTTATTAACATATTTCTAAAAACAGCAATATTTTTTAGCAACCTTTCTCTTAGAACCTTGCATTTGTTACAATATTTTTTCAATCTGCAAGTACCCCTACAGCAATTGCTTTTTAGTTTAATTCCAATTGGACAAATTTCAAAATACTAAAAAAAATATTTTCATTTAAATCGGGATAGAATTTGATTTTTTCTGGTTATTTATGTCATAATATATACACGTATAAATAAGAAAAAGAATGGAGATTAAAATGGGAAAAACTATTGCAGAAAAAATATTTGATGCACACCGTGTGGAAGAACCATTTCCAGACACCCATGTTTTAAAACTGGATCGTGTTTTTTGCCACGAAATTACTACACCAATTGCGATTACTGATCTGATGGCCAGAGGTCTGGATCGGGTCTTTGATCCCACTAAAATAAAGGCTGTTATCGATCATGTTACACCAGCCAAGGATTCTAAAACTGCTACCCAGGGAAAAATTTTACGTGACTGGGCCAGACGTCATGAAATTAAAGACTTTTTTGATATCGGGAAAAACGGTGTCTGTCATGCTATCTTTCCGGAAAAAGGCTTTGTTCGCCCTGGTTACACCATTATCATGGGGGACTCACACACCTGTACCCATGGTGCATTTGGTGCATTCGCGGCTGGTATTGGCACCACAGATCTGGAGGTCGGGATTCTAAAAGGCGTTTGTGCTTTCCATTTTCCTAAAACCATCAAAATTGAATTAAATGGAAAACTAAAACCTGGTGTTTATGCCAAGGATCTAATTCTTTTTATCATTAAAGAATTAACCGTAAATGGTGCTACCAATATGGTGATTGAATTCACTGGCCAGGCAATTGATGCCATGTCCATGGAATCCCGAATGACCTTATGTAATATGGCCATTGAAGCTGGCGGAACCTGTGGCATCTGTTACCCCGATATGACAACTGTTGATTATTTATGGGATTTCATAAAAGATGAGTACGATTCTAAAGAAGCAGCCTTAAAAGATTACTCAAAATGGGTGTCTGACGCTGACGCCGAGTATGAACGCGTGCTTTCTTATGATGTCTCGACCCTTGAGCCAATGATGACAGTTGGCTATAAACCTGATCAGGTTAAGACTGTCAAGGAAATGACTGGCAGCAAAGTTGACCAGATCTATATAGGCTCCTGTACAAATGGACGAATTGAAGATCTTCGGGTAGCTGCTCAAGTTCTCAAAGGTAAAACCATTTCTGATAGTGTTAGAGCAATTGTCAGTCCAGCTACACCAGCCATATATTCCATGGCTTTAAAAGAAGGAATTATCGAAATATTTCAGGATGCCGGTTTTTGCGTAACCAATCCAACTTGTGGCGCCTGTTTGGGAATGAGTAACGGGGTACTTGCCGAAGGTGAAGTATGCGCCTCTACCACCAATCGAAATTTTAATGGACGTATGGGGAAAGGCGGTATGGTTCATCTGATGAGTCCGGCAACTGCTGCTGCAACCGCAATTAATGGGTTTGTCACCAATTCTGAATTATTTAAAGCATAAGAAGGGGAGAAGCAATGAAAAATTTTAAAGGAAAAGTCCTGTTCTTAAACCGCAGTGACATTAACACAGATGAAATTATTCCAGCCAAATATCTGACAGAAATTACTAAAGAAGCCTTAAAGCCCTATTTACTTGAAGATTTGGTACTGGATGGATTTGATCAGAAGGATGTTTTAGATAAAGCAGTCATTGTTACCCGCGAAAACTTTGGTTGCGGTTCGTCACGTGAACATGCGCCCTGGGCATTGGAAGTCAATGGTATTAATGCCGTGATTGCCGAGAATTTTGCGCGAATTTTTAGACAAAATATGTACAATTGCGGAATGTTTGCTATTGAACTGTCAAAAGAAACAATCGATAGTCTTTTTGCAAAATACAGTGGTAAAGAAGCCATCGTTGAAATTGATGTAGACAGCAGTCAAATTATTTTCAGCCTTGATGGGCAAAAAGAAGTAATCAATTTTACGATTGGCGGATTTGATCAAACATTGATTAAAGAAGGCGGCTGGGTAGGATACGCCGACAAAAAATATTAAACTATGTATCATTATTTGAAATTCTTAGATTTTTAATTCAATCAGGAATCAAAAAACGCGTTTTGGTCAATTGGCTAAACGCGTTTTTTTGCTGTTTAAGTTTCTAGGTGAATATAAAGGAATGGATACATGCTTAAGGATTTCTTAATCAAGTTGATTCTTAATTTCAGCAAATTCTGTTTTATCATAATTTTGTCTTCTGATTTTTTCTAGAAACAAGGAGGTGGTCGTTCATTTCGGATTTTTAAATGCAAGCTTTCAATAAATAAAAAAGCGGTATAATTTCTACCAAACCAACTCGAAATTTATTAATGTTATACTTATTATTTTATTAACCAGCTTATAATGATATTATTGATAATATATCAAACATTATCAATTCTAAAAGCTAGTTTTCTAATTTGAACTAAAACGGCATAATAATGGGATTTTAATCGTTAATTCTCTAACAGGCATGATATTGTTTGAGAAATATCAAACATAAATGAAATTATTTTGTTATAAAACGATAATATATTGACATATTTTAAAATTAATGTTACTCTTATAAAAATCTTTCGAAAGATATTAATTTTTAATTCAGAGGAGAAGAGCAGCCATCCTTTGTAAAGTTTGTCCGTTTAAATTTGGGGGTTCCAATTATCGGTTTAAGAGATCAAATTTAATTTTAAAATCAAGGAGGATAAAATGGATTACTCAACTTTCCCAGCTGAAAAATGCGGCTGAGACCGCATTAAAACAAACACCGCAGCTTCTGAAAAATGAAAGTTGACAGAAAAATGCACCTAACATC
>JASGLP010000029.1 GCA_030156895.1 Eubacteriaceae bacterium
TATTCAGATAATTTTGTTCGTCTTTTACCATGCTGACCTGGAGGTGTTGGACGTCTTTCAAATGCACATTTGTTAGTTGAATAACAACGTTCACCTTTTAAATACAGTTTTGTTCCTTCACGTCGACATTGTCTGCATGACGCTTCAATATTTCTTGACATTCTTTCCCCTCCTACTATACTCTTCGTCGTTTCGGTGGTCGACAACCATTGTGAGGGATAGGTGTTACATCTCTGATCAATGTAATTTCTAATCCAGCCACCTGTAGTGCACGAATTGCAGCTTCTCGTCCTGAACCAGGACCTTTTACCATTACTTCTACACTTTTCAAACCATGTTCCATTGCTGCTTTAGCTGCTTCTTCAGCTGCCATTTGTGAAGCATATGGGGTACTTTTACGAGAGCCTTTAAAACCCAGTCCGCCAGAACTTGCCCAAGATAGCGCATTTCCAGCCATATCTGTAATGGTAACAATCGTATTGTTAAAAGAAGATTGGATATGAGCCTGGCCACGTTCAATATTCTTTTTGATCTTTTTAGTTTTTCGTCTTGTTTTTTTAACTGCCATTTATCAGTCCTCCTACTTCTTCTTACTTACAATTCGTTTTGGACCTTTTCTGGTTCTGGCATTAGTCTTAGTTTTCTGACCTCGAACCGGTAAGCCTTTACGATGTCGCAGGCCTCTGTATGATCCAATTTCGATCAATCGTTTTATGTTAAGATTTACTTCTCGACGTAAATCTCCCTCAACGGTATACTTTTCATCGAGAATATTTCTCAGTTCATTGACTTCAGTTTCTGTCAGGTCTTTAACGCGGGTATCCGGACTGATATTTAAAGCTTTCAAAATTTGATTTGATCGCGAACGTCCGATCCCATAAATATAAGTTAATCCAATCTCTACCCGTTTATCTCTGGGTAAATCGACTCCGGCAATTCTTGCCATAGGGTGTGTACCTCCTAAAATATTTTATCCGCATTAAAAGCAATCGATGAGATCTTGCAATGCTTTTTTTTATATCATGAACATGACAAAATCGCCGCGGTCATGCTCGAATTTTCTATCTGACGGTTTAACCTTGTTTCTGCTTATGTTTGGGATTTTCACAAATCACCATAACACGACCATTTCTTTTGATAATTTTACATTTTTCACATATTGGTTTTACTGATGGTCTTACTTTCATTGTTTTACCTCCTTTATGATTTCCCTTTTCCACGCCATACGATACGCCCACGGGTCAAATCATATGGGGATAACTCAACAACGACCTTATCGCCTGGTAAAATACGAATATAATTCATTCGCAGTTTTCCCGAAATATGCGCTGTTATCTGATGACCATTTTCTAGCTGAACCAGAAATATAGTATTAGGTTGAGATTCAATAACAGTTCCCTCAACTTCAATTACATCTTTTTTTGCCATTGATCAAACCTCCTCACGATTCTCATCCCCCAAGCCCTCTGGCTCTAGAAAGGATTTAATTTCTTTTTTAATATCCGAATTCGTAATTTCTTGATTACTCTTCATTTTATCACGAATTGTAGTGGTTATGTGATTCGTTTTTGATAAGTGTTTGATCTTTTTTCTTTTGGGCTGACTCACTTTTCGGAGTTCCCCGTTGCTTACGTAAACATAATTATCATCTATGATACTTAAAACAACCATAAACTGACCCTTATCACGCCCAGCTCTTGAGCGAACCACCTGACCAACCATTAAATCATTCATTTATCCACCAACTTAAATGACCGTCAAAAGTTCCGGTTCACCAGTTCCGGTAATCAGTACAGAATGCTCATAATGTGATGAAAGCTTTCCGTCTAATGTCACGACTGTCCATTCATCATCAAGAATGCGAACTTCATAGGTTCCAACATTGACCATTGGTTCAATCGCCAGTGTCATGCCTGCTCTTAATCGAGGACCTCGACCTTTTTGTCCGTAATTTGGTATTGGCGGATCTTCATGCATTTTACTGCCCACGCCATGGCCAACAAAATCGCGAACGATAGAAAAGCCGTTAGCTTCGACATATGTTTGAATCGCATTAGAAATGTCAGACAGGCGATAACCTTCACGCGCAAATTCTATTCCTTTGAAAAAGGATTCCCGAGTGATTTTGATCAGCTTATCCGCCTCGCTGGAAATCTTACCGACCGGATGAGTTCTAGCCGCGTCACCAACGTAACCCTTGAAAGTCGCACCGATATCCACACTGACAATGTCGCCTTCGCATAGCTTTCGTTTTGAAGGAATACCATGTACGACTTCCTCATTAACAGATGTGCATATCGACTTTGGATAACCGCTATAGCCTTTAAATGTTGGCGTTGCACCTGCATCACGGATTAATGCTTCAACAGCTTGATCAAGTTCCAAGGTTGTAACCCCAGGCTTAATCATCTCTTCGATGAGACAATGCGCTTTCGCAACAATGCTGCCAGCCTGTCTCATCAAATCAATTTCTTTATGGGATTTTATGGTTATCATTACTAATTGGCTCCATCAAGAATTTTTTTAATATCCGTAAATACATCATCCATATGCTGTAATCCGTTGATATTAACAAGAATTCCTGAGTCTTTGTAATAGTCAATCAGGGGTTCAGTCTGATCCTGATAAACTTTAATACGATTTTTTACTGTTTCCTCTTGATCGTCTTCTCGCTGAAACAGTTTTGCCCCATCTAGATCGCAAATACCATCTAGCTTGGGTTTATTGTTACTGATATGATATGTTGCCTGACAAACAGGACAAATGCGTCGTCCTGAGATTCTGTCAATAAGAATATCAAAAGGTACTTCCAGATTGATTACAAAATTTAGGCCACCATCATTATTTTTATTGATTTCGTCAAGAGATTCAGCCTGTGCAACCGTTCTAGGAAATCCGTCAAGCAGATAACCATAATCGGCTTTTTTGACATCCTCCTGCTGAAGTCGATCACTGACCATGTCGATGACCAATGAATCTGGCACCAGTTGTCCATTATTCATGTACTCTTTTGCTTTCAAGCCCAAGGGTGTCTCATTTTTCATGTTGGCTCTGAAAATATCTCCTGTTGATATGTGCGGAATTTGATAAGTATCACTAATCCGTGATGCCTGTGTTCCTTTTCCTGCACCAGGAGGTCCCAATAATACTATTCTCATTTTCAATCATCTCCTGTTCGTCTTAAGATTTTAAAAAACCTTGATGGTGTCTCATCATCATCTCAGCTTCAATTTGTTTAACTGATTCCATTGCTACACCGACTACAATCAATAGACTGGTTCCACCGAATTGGAGGCTAACCCCCATAATATTTCCGACAAAGATCGGAATAACGGCAATAACGGCTAGAAAAATACCGCCAAACAGGGTCAATCGATTCATAATTCGGGTTAAATACTCAACGGTCGGTTTTCCCGGTCTGATTCCCGGTATATAACCGCCCTGCTTTTTAATATTATCAGCAATATCAAAGGGGTTGAAAGTTACAGCCGTATAGAAATAAGTAAAGGCAATAATTAAAACAACATAGATAATATTGCTTAACCATGATCCCCAGGCAAAATAAGTTGAAATCCAGTTTGCAAATCCAGAATTAGGAAAGAAACTGGAGATCGTTGCTGGGAACAATGTCAATGAACTGGCAAAAATAACAGGAATAACACCAGCCATATTGACACGCATCGGAATATGGGTGCTTTGTCCGCCATACATCTTTCGTCCAACTACGCGTTTTGCATATTGAACTGGAATTCGGCGTTGACCTTCCTGAATTGCAACTACACCGAAAACAACAACTACGACAAAGACAGCAAATAATATCAAGCTGATGACTGATAAAGTCCCCACTGTCACGTAATCATACATTGTTGTAATGCCTGATGGTATACGAGAAATAATACTGACAAAGATAATCAGTGAAATACCGTTTCCGATCCCATTTTCAGTGATCTGCTCACCAAGATACATCAGAAATGCAGTACCTGATGTGATACAAAGAACCACAACAAATACATTGAAGGCTGTACGCTCAACCAGTATGTCACCAAAAGACAAACTCATACCCAGTGCCTGAATCAATGCCAATGCGATCGTTAAAAAGCGCGTATACTGCGCAAGTTTCTTACGTCCTTCTTCGCCTTCCTTCTGCAGTCTTTCGAGTGCAGGGATGGCAAAAGCCAAAAGATTCATAATAATCGATGCATTAATGTAAGGGGTAATACTCATGGCAAAAATTGTAAAATTCCCAAAGTTCCCCCCAGATAAAATGTTAAAAAGGCCAAAAATACCACCGTCATTTACAAGCGAAGACAACTGTTCCGTGTCAATGAAAGGGACTGGTATAAATGAACCCAGGCGATAAACAAAAAGCAACGCCAAAGTTATAATAATTTTTCGTCTTAAATCTGGAATTTTCCAGGCATCTTTCAAGGTAGAGAGCATCTTAGATCACCTCTACCTTTCCTCCTGCAGCAATAATCTTTTCCTGAGCAGATTTGCTGATTTTGTTTGCTTTGACTGTTAAAGCCTTTTCAATTTCACCATTGCCAAGGATTTTTACACCATCCTGGATTTTTCTGATAAAACCATATTCAAGAAGCAGTTCCGGTGTTACGACAGTATCTGCTTCAAATTTATTCAATTCTCCAATATTAACAATCGAAAAATATTTTTTGTAGCGGGCATTTGAAAACCCTCTTTTTGGAAGTCTACGCGCTAATGGCATTTGACCCCCTTCAAAACCTGGACGAACGCCGCCGCCAGAACGTGATTTTTGACCGTCTTGTCCACGTCCAGCAGTTTTTCCAAGACCAGAACCTGTTCCTCGGCCTTTTCGTTTTTGCGTTTTTCTAGAACCAGGTGCCGGACTTAATGTATGTAATCTCATGCTAGCACCTCCTATACTTCTTTAACATCAAGCATAAAATCTGTTCGATGAATCATACCGCGAATTTGAGGTGTATCATTATGCGTAACAGTCTGACCGATTTTTTTCAGACCCAACGCTTCGATAGTTGCGCGCTGTTTCTGATTGCGGCCGATCAAACTCTTTTTAAGGGTTATTTCTAATTTTTTAGCCATAATGATCCTCCTAACCAAGAATTTCTTCTGGTTTTTTACCACGTTTAGCAGCCACTTCTTCAACTGTTGTTAAACCAGCAAGTCCTTGCATAGTTGCATTTACCATGTTTCGGGCATTGTTTGAACCCAAAGATTTAGTTCTGATATCTCGGACTCCAGCCAGTTCCAGAACCGCACGAACGGGTCCCCCAGCGATAACTCCGGTACCTTCGCCAGCTGGTTTTAATAAAACATGACCTGCTCCGGAAATACCATTTGTGCTATGTGGGATTGTTGTACCTACCATCGGCACCTTAATCAGCGCTTTTTTAGCTGAGTCGATACCTTTGCGGATTGCATCAGGAATTTCCATTGCTTTTCCCTTGCCAACACCTACATGACCATTTTCATCTCCAACAATCACAAGACAACTGAATCGAAAATTTCGACCACCTTTAACAACTTTAGTAACGCGGTTAATGGCGACGACTCTTTCTTTTAAATCCAGCGTGCTTGGATCAATTTTAGTATTTTGCATCAATTGACCTCCTTCGCCTAGAATTTAAGGCCAGCTTCGCGAGCGCCTTCTGCTAATTCTTTTACTCTACCGTGATATTCGTAGCCTCCGCGGTCAAAAACAACATTAACGATACCTTTTTCAACTGCTTTTTTCGCAATTGCTTCGCCAACTTTTTTCGCTCCTGACTTATCACCACCATTTTCAATCTGAGCTTTCAGATCTGTATCAATGGAAGATGCGGAAACTAATGTAATTCCTTTGGAATCATCAATAATCTGTGCGTACATATTTTTATTGCTGCGGAAAACATTGAGACGAGGTCTTTCTTCTGTTCCGGTAATTTTGTTACGGACCCGCACATGACGTTTCACACGCAATTTATTTTTATTGGTTTTTTTAATCATTTAGTGTACTCCTTTCGCAAATTTACCTTTTGGCTTACTTACCGGTTTTACCTTCTTTACGTCTAATGGTTTCATCTGAATAACGAATACCATGACCTTTGTAAGGTTCTGGCGGTCTTTTTGCACGAATATTTGCTGCGTGAGCACCAACGGCTTCTTTGCTGATTCCTTTAACCTGAACCTTTGTATTTGTTTCACATACGGTTTCGATGCCATCAGGATCTTCCATTTCAACTGAATGAGAATATCCCAGGTTCATAACCAGTTTTTTTCCTTTTTTCTCTGCTCGATAACCAACACCGCTGATTTCCAAGCCTTTTGTAAATCCAGTGCTGACACCGGTCACCATATTTTGAATCAGTGCACGGGTTAAACCGTGTAATGATCGATGTTCTTTACTATCCGACGGACGCGTGACAAGGATCTCGTCTGCATTGACTTCAATTCCGATTTCCGGATGAAATGTGCGAACGAGCTGACCTAAGGGGCCTTTGACAGTTAATGTCTGGCCGTCTTTTTTGATGTCCACTCCCTGGAGGATCGTAACAGGTGCTTTTCCTATTCTTGACATTTTATTACCTCCTGCCTTACTTTGTTACCAGACGTAACAAATCACTTCGCCGCCGATACCAGCTTTTCGTGCTTTTTTATCGGTCATAACACCTTTTGAAGTCGAAACAATTGCAATACCTAAGCCATTAAGAACTTTTGGCAAATCTGCATGACCTGCATAAACACGTAAACCCGGTTTAGAAATTCTCTTGATACCGGAAATTACGCGGCTTTTATCATCGCCATATTTTAGGGTTACTTTAATCATCCCCTGCTTTTCGTCTTCTACATATTCAACTTTATTTATATATCCTTCTTCCATCAGAATATTTGCAATAGCACGTTTTTCATTGGAAGCAGGGATTTCGACCATTTTATGTCCTGCATCATTCGCATTTCGGATGCGGGTTAACATATCCGCGATCGGATCAGTCATTACCATACTGAATACCTCCTTTTCTTAGCTGATATTTACCAGCTCGCTTTTTTTACACCAGGAATTTCGCCTTTATAAGCTAGTTCTCGGAAACAAATACGGCAAATACCAAATTTTCTCAGATAAGCATGAGGTCTTCCACATATTCTGCATCGATTGTATTCACGTGTTGAAAACTTTTGTTTCCGTTTTTGTTTTTCTTTCATTGCTGTTTTTGCCATGAAATAATCCTCCTTACGCTTTACTGAATGGAAGGCCGAGCAGCGAGAGCAATTCGTGCGCTTCTTCATCCGTCTTTGCTGTAGTTACGAAAATGATATCCATTCCTCGTACCTGTTCTACTTTATCATAATCGATTTCCGGGAAAATTAGCTGCTCTTTAATACCAAAAGCATAGTTACCACGTCCATCAAATGATTTATTTGACAATCCTCTGAAATCTCGCACACGAGGAAGGGCTACATTAAAAAGCTTATCAGAAAACTCATACATTTTGTCACTGCGTAGCGTAACTTTTGCACCAATGTTCATGCCTTCACGAACTTTAAAGTTAGCGACTGATTTTTTCGCTTTAGTAATCATGGCTTTTTGGCCGGCAATCGTCTGTAAGTCGATCACAGCTGCTTCGAGCGCCTTGCTGTTATCTTTGCAGTCACCCAATCCCATGTTGATGACTACTTTTTCAAGTTTTGGCACTTCCATAATATTTTTATATTGAAATTTTTCCATTAAAGCTGGAATTACTTCACTTTTATATTTATCTTTTAATCTAGGCATTATGTTCCTCCTTCCTGTTATTAGTTATTAAATGTTTCATTACATTTTTTACAATATCTGACTTTCTTACCGTCGGTCAGAAATTTATGTCCTGTACGAACTCCGCGATTACATTTTTCACAGAAAAGCATGACTTTCGCAGCGTCAATAGGCCCTTCCTGTCTGACAATACCACCCTGCTGCATTTGCTGGGTCGGTTTTTTGTGTTTTGTAATCATGTTAATGTTTTCTACAAGCACTTTTGATTCTTTTGGAAAAGACTGAATCACTTTTCCTTTTTTCCCTTTATCTTTACCAGAAATGACTACGACTATATCATCTTTTTTAACATGCATCTTTCTATCCCTCCTAATTACAGTACTTCAGGAGCCAAAGATACGATTTTCATAAATTTTTTGTCCCTTAACTCACGTGCCACAGGTCCAAAAATACGGGTACCTTTAGGGTTTTTATCATCTTTTATTAGAACCGCTGCATTTTGGTCAAATTTAATGTAAGATCCATCGTTTCTTCTGATTCCCTTTTTTGTTCGTACGACTACCGCTTTTACAACGTCGCCTTTTTTAACGTCACCACCGGGTGCGGCGCTTTTTACGGCACACACAATGATATCGCCGATATTTGCATATCGACGTCCGGAACCACCAAGAACACGGATACACAACAATTCTTTTGCACCGGTATTATCAGCTACTTTTAATCTCGTTTCTTGTTGAATCATCCGAAATACCTCCTTCCGCGCACTTGCTTACAGTGCTTTCTCTACTATTTCTACTAATCTCCAGCGTTTATCTTTGCTTAACGGTCTTGTTTCCATTATTTTAACTTTGTCTCCAATGCCACATGTGTTTTCGGCATCATGCGCCTTGAATTTTACAGTTCTTTTTACACGTTTATTATATAATGGATGCTTAACGAAGGTTTCGACAGCAACAACGATGGTTTTATCCATTTTATCGCTAACTACTTTACCAATTCGTGTTTTTCTGTAATTTCTTTCTGACATCAGCTAAACCTCCTTACCTTTCGGTTATGCTTTATTTGCCATTGCACGTTCCTGGATAATGGTTTTTACACGTGCATAGGTTTTTTTAACTTCTCTGATCCGCATCGGGTTTTCAAGCTGTCCAGTTGCGTGCTGAAATCTCAGATTAAACAGTTCTTCTTTTAAATCACCCAATTTTGTTTCCAGTTCCATACTTGATAATTCTCTTAATTCGCTTGGTTTCATGACTCATCACCCACTTCTTGTGCTTCCTGATCTTTTCGAGTGATAAACTTTGTTTTAATCGGTAGTTTATGCTGAGCCAGTCGCATCGCCTCGCGAGCGACTTCCTCTGAAATTCCGGCAATTTCAAACATTACTCTACCGGGTTTTACCACTGCAACCCAATATTCTGGAGACCCTTTACCGGAACCCATTCGAGTTTCAGCCGGTTTCTGTGTGACTGGCTTGTCAGGGAATATTTTGATCCAAACCTGACCACCCCTTTTGATATATCTGGTCATTGCGATTCGGGCAGCTTCAATCTGATTGGCTGTAATCCAGGCTGGTTCTAAAGCCTGAATAGCAAAATCACCATAAGTAATTTTGTTTCCTCTTGTTGCTTTCCCTTTCATTCGACCTCGGTGTACTCTTCTTCGTTTTACACGTTTAGGCATTAACATATTGTTGTCCTCCTCTCTCTAGTTTTCAGTTCGGTTTGTAGGAGCTTTACGTCGCGCGCTTTTCTTAGGTTTTGCTTCTTCTTCAGTTGCAACTGCCAGGATATCTTCACGACCTGTCAGAATTTCTCCTTTGTTGACCCATACTTTTACGCCCAGCTTGCCGTAAGTGGTATCCGCTTCAGCAAAGCCATAACTGATATCCGCACGCAGTGTCTGCATTGGTACATTACCCTGTGCATAGTGCTCGCTTCTAGCCATTTCAGCGCCGTTTAGTCGACCTGCTACAGCTGTTTTAATTCCTTTGGCACCAGCACGCATCGTTCTCTGCATACACTGTTTCATTGCTCGACGGAATGAAATTCGTCTTTCCAGCTGTGAAGCAATGTTTTCAGCAATCAGTTGTGCATCCATATCGATATTTTTAACTTCAACAATATTAATAAATACTGTTTTCTTTGTCATTTTTTCCAGTTCCAGTCGCAGTGCATCAATACCAGCACCGCCACGGCCGATGATCATACCTGGTTTCGCGGTATAAATATGAACACGTACTTTGTTTCCAAATCGTTCAATCACGATTTTAGAAATTCCAGCCTGAAACTGACTCTTTTTAATATACTTTCGAACCTGGTTATCTTCAATCAGATAATCCGCAAAATCCTTGTCATTTGCAAACCATTTTGCATTCCAGTCCTTGATAACGCCGACTCTTAATCCATGAGCATTGACTTTTTGACCCAAAAACGTGCCCTCCTTACTCTTTTTCTTTTAATACGGCTGTGATATGAGACGTTCTTTTACGAATTACACTGGCACGTCCCTGTGCACCCGCTCTAAAACGTTTCATTGTCGGTCCCTGATTTGCAAAGATCTGATCTACATACAAGTTTTCAGGGTTCATACTATGATTATTTTCAGCATTGGCTAAAGCCGATTTTACGACTTTGTCAATAACGCCTGCTGCTTTATTCGGTGTTAATGCCAGAATGCTTAATGCTTCTCCAATACTTTTTCCTCTGATTAAATCAGCAACTAATTTAGCCTTTCTGGATGAAACACGTACATATTTAGCTGTTGCTCTAGCTTCCATATCGTTACCTCCTTATGGCTATTTTAATTTTGATTTCTTTTCACCAGCATGTCCGCGATAGGTTCGTGTTGGTGCAAATTCACCGAGTTTGTGTCCAACCATATCTTCTGTGACATAGACTGGCACATGTTTACGGCCGTCATGAATGGCAATTGTGTGACCGACCATCTGTGGGAAAAGTGTAGAACTTCTCGACCAGCTTTTAATTACATTTTTTTCGCCTTTTTCATTCATGGCTTCTATACGTTTAAGTAACTTCTCGTCAACAAAAGGTCCTTTTTTTAATGATCTACCCATTGTTCAACCTCCTCTCGTTTCTCAATACGGTTGAATTATTTATTTCGTGATCTTACGATATATTTATCAGATTGTTTGTTTTTCTTACGTGTTTTGTAACCCAGTGCCGGTTTACCCCAAGGTGTAACAGGACCTGAACGTCCAACTGGTGCGCGGCCTTCACCACCACCGTGTGGATGGTCGTTTGGATTCATAACAGAACCACGAACGGTCGGGCGAATACCCATGTGTCGTTTTCGACCAGCTTTACCAATTCGAACATTTTGATGATCCAGATTTCCAACCTGTCCAATCGTTGCACGGCATTCAAGACGTACTAAGCGCATTTCGCCTGAAGGAAGTCTTAAAGTAGCATAATTACCTTCTTTAGCCATCAGCTGTGCACTGGCTCCAGCAGATCGTACCATCTGAGCGCCTTTACCAGCTTTTAATTCGACATTATGGATAACAGTACCGACTGGAATGTTTTTCAGCGGCAAACAGTTACCAACTGTGATATCTGCTTCCGGTCCAGACATAATCACATCACCGACTTTTAATTTAAGCGGCGCAATGATATATCGTTTTTCACCGTCTAAATAGTGAACTAAGGCGATATTCGATGTTCTGTTTGGATCATACTCAATGCCAGCAATTTTTCCTGGAACACCATCTTTATTTCGTTTGAAGTCGATGATTCGATATTTACGTTTTGCTCCACCACCATGATGTCTAACAGTGATTCGACCGTAAACATTTCGGCCCGCATGTTTTTTGACTGGTTCGAGCAATGATTTTTCAGGTTCTTTTTTTGTGATTTCGTCAAATGTATTGACGCTCATATTTCGACGTCCTGGGGACGTTGGTTTGTATTTTTTAATACCCATAAGGCTCCTCCTTGTTAATTTGGCTTCTCGGGTTTAGTGACTTTTAGACACCTTCAAAGAACTGGATGCCCTTGCTGTCAGGAGTCAGTTTAACGACCGCTTTTTTCCAGTCAGCTCTTTTACCGACGAAACGACCTGTCCGTTTAACTTTACCCTTCATATTCATAGTTGTCACTTTTTCTACTTTTACTTCAAAAATTGCTTCAACAGCATTTCTGATTTCAATTTTATTCGCTCTTTTATCCACTTTAAAAGTGAATTTTTTATCTTCAGCGTCCATCATACTGCGTTCAGTGATGATTGGTTTAATAATAATATCGCGAGGATTTTTCATTACGCATATACCTCCTCAATTTTTTCCAGGGCTGCTTTTGTCATGATTAAATAATCATATTTAAGCATGTCATATACATTCAGTTCCTGAACAGTTGTTGTTGCCACATCAGGAATATTGTTCGCAGAGCGAATAACATTAGCATCATTTTTTGGCAAGACAATTAGCGCTTTGTTGATATTAATGTTGTTAAGAACTGCCACCATTTCTTTGGTTTTTGGTGCTTCAAAAGCAATCGCATCCAGCACTCGTAATTCCTGATCCTGAGCTTTTGCCGAGAAAACTGATTTCATCGCCAGATTTCTGACTTTTTTATTGACTTTCTTACTAAAATCTCGCGATTTTGGTGCGAAAATCACCCCGCCACCTTTCCATAATGGTGAACGGATTGTGCCGGCTCTTGCCCGACCTGTTCCTTTTTGTCTCCAAGGTTTTCGTCCACCACCACGAACTTCCGAACGGGTTTTTGCAGAACGGGTTCCCTGTCTTCTATTTGCAAGCAAAGCCACGACAACTTCGTGAACTACCGGTTCATTTGGTTCAATCCCAAAAACTGCTTCGCTTAATTCGACGTCTCCTACTACATTTCCTTTTACATCTAAGATGTCAATTTTAGGCATTTGTATTCCTCCTTTCAGACTAATTAATTATGCTTTTACGCTTGTTTCAATGGTAATCAGCGATCCTCTGATCCCTGGTACAGCACCTTTTATCAAAATAACGTTGTCTTCAGCCATGACCTGTACGACTTCTAGATTTAAGGCTGTAACATTTTTATTACCCATCTGACCTGGCAATTTCTTGCCTTTGAATACGCGTGAAGGGTAAGAAGATGCGCCCATTGAACCTGGTCGACGGTGATATTTTGAGCCATGTCCCATTGGACCACGTGATTGGTTATGTCGTTTGATAACCCCCTGGAAACCTTTCCCTTTTGATTTCCCGGAAATATCAACCCGTTCACCTGCTTCAAATACTTCTGCAGTAATTGTATCACCAGTATTTAATGATGCATAATCATCCAGTTTGAATTCTTTTATGACTTTTTTATATTCAACACCATTTTTATCATAGTGTCCTTTAAGCGGTTTAGTCATTCGACGCTCTTTCACTTCACCAAAAGCTAACTGTACTGCTTCGTAACCATCTGTTTCCATTGTTTTTTTCTGCACAACCACACAAGGGCCAGCTTCAACAACAGTCACTGGAATCGCCACGCCGTTTTCACCAAAGACTTGGGTCATTCCAATTTTTCTACCAATAATTGCTTTCTTCATTTGTTCCTCCTAAATATCATTGGATTGCCAGGCAATCATAATACCATTGGGGTCTATAGTTTGATTTCTATATCAACGCCAGCTGGTAAGTTCAATCGCATTAATGCATCAACAGTTTTTGGTGTCGGGTTTAAAATATCGATCAACCGTTTATGTGTCCGCATTTCGAATTGTTCTCTAGAATCTTTGTATTTATGAACAGCTCGCAGAATTGTTACTACTTCTTTGTCTGTGGGCAATGGAATTGGGCCTGATACACTAGCACCTGTTCGCTTTGCTGTTTCCACAATTCTTTCTGCTGATTGATCTAAAATTTTGTGATCAAAAGCTTTCAATCTGATTCTAATTTTTTGTTTTGCCATACCTAAATTTTCCTCCTTGTTTTTCATGCATTTAGATACGCCAATCACTGTCAACTCATCCGGGTGTTTCATTATTATTTTTTTGAAAATGGTTTCCCATTCCCCGAAACAGTGATTGTCGTCCGATTCAAGATCGTGACTAACTCCTTGTGAATGACCTGTTGAAGGCAACAGCAACCTCACAATTCATCGCTATATGTCAACCTTTTGTATTATACATGAAAAAAACGCTTAATGCAAGCGCTTTTTAATGATTTGTAAATTTATTTTAAAATTTCTTCGGGTGACATATCATAAAAATATATCCCCGTCCCCTGAGTCCCTAAATGAGCTGCCAGTACGCAACCTATCGGAACTGGTTCAATTCGCTTAATGCCCATTCCAACCAGCGCTTCACGATATTCGTCCACCGGTTTCATCAAGCCATTATAGGCAATCCCAACCTTCTGATCAAGATAACCAGTAATTTTTTCCGACACCATTTTAAGCACTAACTGCTGTGCTTTTTTACTCCCCCGGGATTTGCCGATAATCTTAAGTTCTCCATCTTCAACTGAAACAATTGGATGAATTTTTAAAAATCCACCAACAACTGCCGTCCCGCGAGAAACCCGACCACCCAGATATAACCAGTTTAAATCTTCTATACTAAAATAGAAATACGTGTGTGGAATCAGTTTATCGATCGCCGTAGTGAGGTCTGCCAGTTCTTTTCCCTGATCAATCAAGTCAAGCAGCACCTCAGCGATTAAAGCGACCCCACCACCACTTTGGCGCGAATCAACGACTTCGCACGCGAAGTCGGGATATTTATTTTTTATGTCTCTCAGAACCAACTTTGCGGTTTCGCAACTCCCCGACAATTTAGATGAAAAAGACAAATAGAGACAAGACTCCCCCTCTTGTGCCCGTTCTTCAAAATAAGCGTAAAAATCACCTGGATTTACCTGGGAAGTAGTTGGCACTATTCCCTTCTCCATGAACTTGTTCATTTCTTCCAGATTGATTTCCCGTTTATCCCGGTAGGGTTTTCCATCAATAATGACATTAAGTGATACCATATCCATCGCCGAATGATTTTGGTATTCCTGTGAGAAATCACACATACTGTCTACTAATAATCTCATGACAACCTTTTCCCTTTAAATTGCTGAATTTCTCGATACTTACTTTATTTTATCACGACAAAACATATTTTGCAATTTAAAGAAGATAATCCACCTTTAAATCACTCATAAAAATAAGCAAAGCCGGTCAAGAACTCATTTCTTCACCGACTTTACTTTTGTTTATCGCTTAACTGCCCAAGCTTTTAGGCAACTATTATTCTGATATTTTTAGTCTTCGATAATTTTAGCAACAACCCCAGATCCGACTGTACGTCCACCTTCACGAATCGCGAAACGTAAGCCTTCTTCGATAGCGATTGGTGTGATCAGGGTGATTTCCATCTGTACGTTATCTCCAGGCATTACCATTTCAACGCCTTCTGGCAGTTTGATCACGCCGGTTACGTCAGTTGTTCTGAAGTAGAACTGTGGTCGGTAACCATCAAAGAATGGCGTATGTCGTCCACCCTCTTCTTTAGTCAGTACATATACTTCTGACATATAGTGGGTATGTGGATTAATTGAACCTGGTTTAGCCAGTACCTGTCCACGTTCGATCTGAGTTCTGTCGATCCCTCGCAGCAGAGCCCCAACGTTATCGCCTGATCGACCTTCGTCCAGTAATTTTCTGAACATTTCGATTCCGGTAACAGTTGTTTTCTTCACTTCGTGAATACCAACGATTTCCACTTCTTCACCAACTTTTACAACCCCACGTTCAATACGTCCGGTTGCTACAGTTCCTCGACCTGTGATTGAGAAGACATCTTCCACAGGCATCAGGAATGGTTTGTCAGTATCACGTTCTGGTTCCGGAATCCAATCATCAACGGCGCTCATCAGTTCAACAATTTTGTCTGCCCATTCTCCGTCTGGATCTTCCAGGGCACGCAGAGCTGATCCCATAACGATTGGTGTATCATCACCTGGGAATTCATATTCGTCAAGCAGTTCTCGAACTTCCATTTCAACCAGTTCTAGCAGTTCTTCGTCATCTACCATATCTACTTTGTTTAAGAATACGATGATATAAGGAACCCCTACCTGACGGCTTAACAGGATATGTTCACGAGTCTGTGGCATTGGACCATCAGCTGCACTTACAACCAGGATAGCACCATCCATCTGTGCTGCACCGGTGATCATGTTTTTAACATAATCGGCATGGCCTGGGCAGTCAACGTGAGCGTAATGACGTTTTTCGGTTTCATACTCAACGTGAGCTGTAGAAATTGTGATTCCACGTTCTCTTTCTTCTGGAGCTTTATCGATGTTTTCAAAAGCTACTGATTCACCAGTACCGAATCGTTTGTTTAATACTGTTGTAATCGCTGCTGTTAATGTGGTTTTACCGTGGTCTACGTGACCGATTGTACCAATATTAACATGGGGCTTGGTTCTTTCAAATTTTGATTTTGCCATTTGTTCTTCTCCTTATAACATAGTATAACCGCTTTATTTGCTAAATTAATTGATGATATAAAAATGGAGCCCTCATCCGGATTTGAACCGGAGACCCCCACCTTACCATGGTGGTGCTCTACCTACTGAGCTATGAGGGCTTAATAATCTATGGTGGGAGAAGATGGATTCGAACCATCGTAGACGTCGTCAACGGATTTACAGTCCGCCCCCTTTAGCCACTCGGGCATTCTCCCGTTCGATTAATTTCAGCTTCTCTATAATAATAGGTTTCACCATATTTGTCAATACTTTTTTATAAATGATTGCTGATTTTTTTCCGAATACGCTGCAGAGCGTTGTCCACGGATTTAACATTGCAGGAAAGTCCAGCGGCAATCTCGCTATAAGACTCGCCATTTATATAGAGGCCCAGTATTTTTTTTTCAAAATTCGATAATTCTTTCTTAATCATCTCAAGTAATTGTATTAAAGCCTCCTCGTTAACCAGACTGGCCTCAGGATCTGTGTTGCTGCCAGCTTCCAGGTATTCGATGATCTCAAAATGTTCTTCTTTTGACAGGCTTGAATAAATCGAAACTGACTGGTTAAGAATCTGATGCTTAAGTCGGTTTGCTGAAGTCACTGCCGTTTGAATCTGTCGCTCAACACAAAGGCCAGCAAAGGTATCAAACTGGACATTTCGTTTTGGCTCATAATCCCAGATTGCTTTTAGCAGACCAATCATCCCCTCCTGAATCAGGTCTTCATAATCACTGCCAACCAGATAGTAGGAGCGAGCACGAATGGATACAATTTTGCGATACTTTTTCAGAAGAAACTGGGCTGCTTCCTTATTGCCATCTTGCGCCCTCTGGATAATTTCATTGTCAGTTAAACGGTCAAATTCCTCTTCCATTACGATTTACCCTTTCAATCTTCGCTACGCATGACATTGAATTTTTCCAGTGTCTCATCATCCATAAAATCCTGCAAGCGGATCCGACCCCTTGCGCTTTTTTCAGCTGCTTTTATTTTTTCAAGACTCGCTGGCATCTTTTGTAATTCTTCCATCAGTTCCCGTGACGGAATTCTGGTCGCCCCGCCTGCCAGCACCATTCTTTGTAAGGTAAAATCGGAAGTGACCACCTTTACTTCAAGGGCTTTGGGCAGCTCATAGACCAATTTTTCAATGTAGGCATCCGCCGTTTTATTCTGATCGGTATAGACGACTTTAATCAGACCCCATTTTTCTTCCCGAGAAGACAAATTCTTTTGCTGATAAGCATCAAAGACCAGAATTATTTCGTAGCCTTTGAGACCCGCATAACTATTTAACAGGTGAATCAGCTTCTCCCGGGCTTCTTCCAGTTTAATCTCTGAAAGCTTCTGTAGCTCTTCATCGCCATGGATCACATTGTAGCCATCAACAATTAAAAATTTTTTCATTGATTTCGCTGCTTGGCCGCCTCCGATAAAATGATAGCAGCCGCCGCAGAGGCGTTAAATGAATCAATCTCACCATAAATTGGTATCGAAACCGAAAAATCGCATTGTTTTTTTACATTTCGAGAAATTCCCGAGCCTTCATTACCAATGACAACTGCCAGGGCGCCTTTAAAATCAGCCTGATAATAAGCCTGACCATCCATATCAGCGGCTGCTACCCAGATCCCCTTCTTTTTTAAGGATTCAATACACTGACTTAAGTTATTCACCTTGGCGATCATCGTGTGGGCAACTGCTCCTGAAGATGCTTTTACAGATGTCGCAGTCAAAGATGCTGACCGTCTTTTAGGAATAATCACCCCATCTGCACCGCAAAGATTAGCAGACCTGATGATCGCGCCCAGATTATGAGGATCGGTTAAATGGTCAAGAATCACGATAAAAGGGGGTCTTTCCTTCTTTTTAGCTTTTTCTAAAATATCTTCCACGCTGCTGTAGGGAAAAGGTGCCATCATAGCCACAATTCCTTGATGAACCTGGCCATCCGCCAGTGTTTCCAGTCTAGCTTTCTCCGTTGACTGAACAATAATATTACGTTTTTTTGCCTGATCGGCAATTTTTTTCAGGACATGGTCTGTATTATCTTTTAATATCAACAATTTATCAATTACCTGGTCCGATCGTAAAGCTTCCAGAACCGGATTTTTCCCAACAATAATGAAAGTTTCTTCATCCTGATCTTCATCTTTTGGCCAAAACCGTCTCTGATCCTTTACTGTCGTTTCATGACCCGAATCCCTTTTCTCAAATCGTCGATTCTGTTTTTGGGGTTTTTGAAATTTTCCTTTATTACTTTCTTTTTTCATGCCTGTTCACTCTCCTGATCTTTTTTTCTCGGGGGTAAGGGCCCATAATACTGATAAAAGTATGTTTTTATATCGCCATTATAAAGTTTACGATTTTTTGTCACCTTTTTACCAAAAACTTTTTCAAACTTTTCATATCCGCTAATAATAAAATAAGACCAGTCATCAAGCGATTCAAAAACCCGCCCCATATCTGCATATAGTTTTTTGATTTCTCTTTCATCGCCAAGCCGTTCACCATAGGGTGGATTGGTAATAATCACGCCATACTTCTTTTTTGTCTGAACCGACTGAACCGGCAAGTTCTGAAAAGCCACATAATCCGAAACCCCAGCCAGCTCAGCGTTATTTCTGGCCTGCTTTAGGGCTTTACTATCAATATCAGATCCCAATAGCCTAAAGCTTTGATCATTGATCATTCCCTCAGCAAGCTCTCTGGCATTTATAAAAGTGTTGGCCGGAATAAAATCCCAATCTTCCGAAATAAAGGATCTTTTTAAGCCCGGTGCTATATTTTTACCCATTAATGCCGCTTCAATCACAATTGTACCTGATCCGCATAAAGGGTCAAGAAAATAGCGATGCGGCTTCCAGTTTGACAAATAAACCAGAGCCGCTGCAATGGTTTCTTTAATCGGCGCTTCGTTTCCATATTGCCTGTAACCTCGGCGGTTAAGACCTGATCCACTGGTGTCAATGGCCAGGGTCACTTCATCTTTTAAGATCTGGATATGGATCGGGTATTTCCCTCTGTTTTCAGTAAACCAATCAACCTTATAAACCGATTTAAGTCGTTCAACCACCGCTTTTTTGACAATCCGCTGCCCATCTGATTTGCTGAACAAGGCTGATTTCACGCTAGTGATTTTAGCCGCCGGAAACTCACCGTCCACGGGGATGTAATCTTCCCATGCCAGTGCCTTGGTCTGTTCAAACAAAGCATCAAAGCTAGTCGCTTTAAAAGAGCCCACTTCCAGTAAGACTCTATCTGCACATCGCAACCAAAGATTTGCCTGAGCGATGGCCTCAAGAGGACCGCTAAAATGAACTTTGCCATTCTCAACCCGCTTAATCTCATATCCCAACCGCATTATTTCTTTCTTCACCACCGCTTCCAGTCCAAAAGCCACAGTAGCGATTAAATTAATCTCTTCTATCAT
Organism: Eubacteriaceae bacterium; assembly: GCA_030156895.1. Lineage (GTDB taxonomy): Bacteria > Bacillota > Clostridia > Eubacteriales > Eubacteriaceae > Acetobacterium. Next base: position 19,627 of record JASGLP010000029.1, read on the forward strand.
TTAATTTCCTTTTATTTTGTAATATTGTATTATACCATATTTCAAGAATCTTGTTGCAAAATTTCAAACTCCAGGCATGACAAACATTTAAAAAAGCCGATCAGAACTAAACATTACTACTGTTCAAATCGGCTCTTTCTGATAATTTATTTGTCTCAATTAAAACATTTTTAAGGCTTCATCCCGTCCAAAGACAGCAAATCCGGCATAGCCTTTTTCACTATAAGCGCTAATCTGTTTTCCAAATTTCTTTTTCATGGCAACCAGATTAACACCATAGCCTTGGGTCTGCCACTGTTCCCCAGCAGCAATGACCTGATCAAAAGATCCTTGAGCCGCCTCATAAAACAATACCATTTTCTTCTGACTATGGGTCAGCTGATTATTTTCTTCCTGTAAGATCCCCACAATCCGCTCAAAGCCAATTGAAAATCCTACCGCCGGCACCGAAGTCTTACAATACTTGCCAATCATATTATCATACCGACCACCACCGGCTATTGAATATCCATAAGGACCATAGCTTACTTCAAAAATAAGACCGGTGTAATATCCCATGCCGCGAATCAGAGAAAAATCAAATTCGATGGTGAAATTGTTTTTCGAAAGTCTCTTGACCGCATCAATGACCTCAGTCAATTCACCAATTACCAACTCATCATCAACCCAATCAGAAAGATTATCTGTTGAAATCTCAGTTACTGCTTTAGTCAGTCCACTGACCATAGCATGATCATAGTCTTTAGACAACAGCTCTTTTTCGACGCCTTCCGAACCAATTTTATCAAGTTTATCAAGGGTGATGCAGACTGTTCCCACTGCTTCCTCAGAAAAACCAAGCTTTCTGATCACTTCACTGAGCAGCTTGCGATGATTGATTTTTACGGTAAAACCGCAAAACCCCATATCCATCAGCGCCTTTGCCGTCGTATCGATCAATTCGATTTCAGCGTTAACAGAAGGATCGCCAATAATATCGATATCGCATTGCTTAAATGATCGAAAGCGTCCTTTTTGCGGTCGCTCAGCCCGAAAAACATTACCGATCTGAATTGCTTTAAAGGGCATCTCCAGTTCAGCCTGGTTATTCGCATAGAAGCGACTCAACGGCAAGGTTAAATCAAAGCGTAAGCCCAGGTCACACAAATCACTGACGCTTGCTTCGGGCGTTAGATTTAATTTCTCACCACGTTTAATAATGCTAAACAGCATTTTTAAATTTTCACCGCCATCACTGCCCAAAAGCAGCTCCAGGTTTTCCATGACCGGGGTCTCAATTCGATTAAAACCTTGACTACGGTAGCGTTTTAAAATCATCGCTTCCAACTGATCACGTAAAACCATTTCCTGCGGCAATATATCTCTTGTCCCTCTAACAGGGTTAGAACTGATCATTTTCCACCACCTATACTAAATTCAATTGCTTAAAGGCTTTTTTACCTTTTTTCAGGATCATGACACCATCTTTAAAATCAGCTTCGGTAAAGATCGCCTTAAAATCCTCAACTTTCTCACCATTAGCCAATACACCCCCCTGTTCAACCAAACGTCGTCCTTCACTTCTGGTCGGAATCAGTTGGGCTGCCTGAAGTAGAGAGATAATATCCATACCGTCACCCAAATCACTTCTTTTTAAATCAACAGCTGGAATTGAAGCCTGATCTGGTCCGCCTTCAAACAAACGACGGGCAGCATCCTGGGCTTTTGCAGCTTCTTCTTTACCATGAATCAGAGCTGTTACTTCAAAAGCTAGTACTTCCTTCGCCTGATTAATCTCTGCTCCCGGAAGGCTGCCCAAACGCCTGACCTCTTCCATTGGCAGGAAGGTTAACAGCGCCAGACATTTTTGCACATCTGCATCGGCTACATTGCGCCAGTACTGATAAAAATCATAGGGACTGGTTTTTTCCGGATCCAGCCACAGAGCTCCCTTGGCCGTTTTTCCCATTTTTATCCCTTCACTGGTCGTTAATAAAGAAAAGGTCATCCCATAGGCTTGAGCACTGTCTTTTTTTCGAATAAGTTCAATTCCGGCGATAATATTGGACCACTGGTCATTTCCGCCAAACTGCATCTTGCAGCCATATTCTTTATGCAGGACATAAAAATCATAGGCCTGTAAAAGCATATAATTAAACTCCAGAAAAGTCAGACCCTTTTCCAGTCTGGATTTATAACAATCCGCTGCCAGCATCCGGTTTACTGAAAAATGCGTTCCGATTTCCCGGAGAAAATCGATATAATTTAAGTCAAGCAGCCAGTCGGCATTGTTAATCATCATGGCCTGATCATTTTCAAAGCTTAGAAACTTTTCAAAAATCTTCTTGAATTTTTCACCGTTTGCGGCAATTCGGTCAGCTGTCATCACCTGTCTCATATCACTTCGACCTGAAGGATCGCCAATCATCGTGGTTCCCCCACCAATAATTGCAATTGGACGATGTCCGTGTCTTTGCATGTGCGCCATAACCATAATCTGAATAAAGTGACCAATATGTAAACTATCCGCCGTTGGGTCAAATCCTATATAAAAAGAAACAGACTCCTTTTCCAGCAACGTTTTTATCTCTTCTTCGTGCGTACACTGCTCCAGAAATCCTCGCTCTTTTAAAACGTCAAAAACATTTTCCATTTTTAATTCCTTTCCACACTTCTTACTCTTTATTTAACAATTTGCGTTCTTTTCTCATTTCAAAACGCCTAATGCCTTCTTCCAAAAAGACTTTTATCACAGCAAACATGGGAATAGCAATAAACATTCCCAGAATACCAAACATACTGCCGCCAACGACAACGCTGACCAGTACCCAGAAAGGATTGAGTTCCACAATCTTCCCTAATACACTGGGTGCCAGCACATTGCCATCAAATTGCTGCACCACCAAAATCAGAATCCCTACCCATAAGGCTTTGACCGGATCATCGATTAAAGTAATCAAAATCGCTGGAATTGCACCCAAGATGGGCCCAAAATAAGGAATCATGTTAAGCACACCAACGACAACCGCAAAAAGTGGTGCGTATTGCACATTGATAATCAGTAAACCCAGATAAAACAAAAAACCAATCAGGATCGAAGTAAATAATTTACCCGAAAAATATTTGTAAAAAATACTATCAATGGTTTTTACAACCCAATCAGAAGCACTGTATACTTTGTCACTCATAACCGCCTGAAAAAATCTGGCAATCTGTTCAATTATTTTTTCTTTGTCAAGCATGGTATAAAGACCAATGAAAAAGACAATAAAAAACGAAGCAACAAAGCCAAATGTTCCTTTAATTAAAAGGAAGGCGGCGTTACCAATTGCTTGAGAGGTAATACCCAGCGAACTGGTAATAAAATTAATGATATCATTGGTATCCATACTCTGCAAATAATTAACAGACTCTTGCAGGCTTTTAAACAGTTCCTGGGTGATCCCCCCCTGGGAAACACTGTCACCCAGAAAATCATTCAGAACCTCCATAAAAGTCGGCATCTGAACAACTAGATTAGCCAGACTTTCAATAATAGATGGAATAACCGCATTGAAAAACAGCACAAACAAAATAATCGTGATGGTATAAACTACAAAAATTGATATAAGACGTACCGCTTTAGGTTTCTTTTGTGACATCTCAAAATTTCTGTAGATAAATTTTTCCAGGCCATGCATGGGTTTAAATAAAAGATAAGCAACAACCACACCGATTAAAATCGGCATCATTACCTCAATTGTACTATTGAAAAAATCTGTGACTGTCGATACAACCAGCCCCACATTATCCAAAAATTTGTAAACCAACATTAATCCCAGCGCCCCAAGAAACAAGGGCAGATATCTCTTGAACAATTCGTTTTCCCGAAAAAACTTCACAAGCTCCTCCTCATTACAAATCTGTGTTATATCTTAACATTATCCTTAATAAAATAAAAGAAATTTCAGCCATTCTCTGTTATATTTACGTTAAAGAAAATTTTTAAAGACTTTCTTAAATTTTTTCTTGTGTTTTAGCGCATTTTCCTTTATATTTTGATTGTACAAAAAATCTGATTGGAGAAAAAATGATCTATCTTGCTGTCATTCTTTTTACCATTTTCCTGGATCAGTATTCCAAGTATCTGGTACTCAGATATTTGAAACCAATCGATACTTATCCACTGATTGAAAATGTCTTTCACCTAACATATGTTGAGAACCGTGGTGCTGCATTCAGTTTGTTTACAAACATGCAGCCTTTTCTAATCTTTATAACTATGATTTTTGCCGGTGTTCTCATTTATATACTTATAAAAACACCTAAAAAGCGTGCTAACTTATGGGTAAACCTGTCCGTCTCCTGTATTATTGGTGGTGCTATCGGCAATCTGATTGATCGAATTCGACTAAACTATGTCATCGACTTTTTGGATTTCCGCTTTATTAAGTTCGCCATTTTTAACTTTGCCGATGTTTTTGTGGTCTGCGGCAGCATTTCCTTCTTGTTGGCACTATTTGCCAATCGCGATATCCTGACCGAAGATCCTTTCAAATTTCTGAAATAAATCACCCTGAACCACGACTGTGGTTCAGGGTCATATCAAAGCTTCTTGAGCATGTCATCACCAGTCGAGTGAATATGTTCACAAGCTGCCAAGCGCGCCCGTTCACTCTGCTTCTGGTTGATTTTTTCAATGATCTCCATATGCTGATTGACCAGGTGCTTTTTGTCTTCGATCCGATGAACATATTCCGCCCTAAAACGCTGCATCTGCTCTCTGAGTGAGTGAATCATCTGTACCAGTTTGATATTTCCCGAGGCTCGATAAATGATTTCATGAATATCCATATCATATTTGATAATACCCTCTTCATCATTTTTAACGGCCGCTTTGCCAAACAGATCGTTAGCCTCAAATAAAGCGTCCACATCTTCCTGCGTAGCATTAATGGCTGCCAGTTCCGCTGCCAATCCTTCCAGCGCCCGTCTAATCTCCATCATTTCCCGCAGGTCGTCAACCGACATTGGGGTCACATAAGCCCCTTTTCGGGGAATCATCTTGACCAAGCCTTCCAATTCCAGTTTTCTGATCGACTCTCGTACCGGGGTCCGACTGACTCCCATCTGTTCTGCCAGCTGTACTTCCATCAACCGTTGTCCCGGTTTTAAGTCGCCGGTAATAATAGCACTTCTAATTGTGTCAAAAACAATTTCTCTTAGTGGCTTGCATGAGCTTGCATCCAAACTCAATCCTTTAATTTCTGTCTCCATAATATCCCTCTTTAGCACGTTTTCGTTAAAAAACAGCGTTCATTATTTAATTTGAATAAATCATAAGTATACTGAGCCTGACTTTGATCTGCAAAATACCCCACAATCGTTGAACCGCTGCCCGTCATGTTGGCTGCAAGGGCTCCGTTGTTCAGTAATTTATTTTTCGTTTTCTCAAGCTCAGGATAAATTTTAAAAATCGGATCTTCAAAAACATTTCCACTCGATTGCAAGGCTTTTTGATATTCTTTTTTTCCCAGATAATCAAGTACCTGATCCAAATCCGGATGGTTTAAATTTTTTATCTCACCCAGTTGGGCAAAGGCCCAACTAGTTTTTATACCAACAGCCGGTTTAACCAAAACAAGTGACCAGTCCCCTATCGATTCAAGCTCTGTAATTCGTTCACCGATTCCTTCAACTAAAGCAGGACTTTGGTATAAACAATATGGCACGTCTGCTCCGATAGAAAGGCCAATTTTCGCCAGCCTATCGAGGGTCAATCCCAGGGAAAAAAGTCTGTTAAGCGCTAAAAGCGTTGCCGCAGCATCAGCACTGCCACCGGCCAGACCCGCTTCGTGGGGAATTTGTTTGATTAATTCTATTTTAACCCCTGCTTTAATCCCGCGATAATCAAATAAAGACTTTGCCGCTCGGTAGCAAAGGTTTCTTTCATCACTTGGAATCTGGTCGATATTGCTTTTGAAAACAATGCCCGCCTCAATCTTTTTACAGTATATTGTGTCTGATAAATCCAAGCGGTGGTTAATCATCCGCATCTCATGGTAACCATCCACTCTTTTCATTAAGACATCCAAAAGTAAGTTCACTTTTGCATTTGCTTTAATCGTTATAGAATCCATTTTTAGCTCTCTTTGAATTTATAATATTGTATACACTTTATTATAGCACATTCTTTTTTTAATTCCATCATTTTCCTCATCGCAAGCCTCTTTTTTAGTGTATAATCTATGTAAGACAATAGAAGGAGGCAGCATATGGCCATTCATTTTGAAAACGACTGGGAAAACCCTTTACAGCACCAGTTTGAAAAAGAATACTATCAAAAGCTCAGAAAATTTTTAATTAAGGAATATAAAACTCAAACTATTTATCCGCAGATGCACGATATTTTTAATGCTTTTCACTATACATCACTGGCAGAAACTAAGGTCTGCATCATTGGACAAGACCCATACCACGGTGAAAATCAGGCCCATGGTCTGGCGTTTTCGGTTCAGAGGGATGTGGCAATTCCACCATCACTTTTAAATATTTATAAGGAACTTCACGCTGATTTGGGCTTTCCTATTCCAAACCACGGCTATCTTAAGAAGTGGGCAGATGAAGGTGTCCTACTGCTTAACGCAGTACTGACTGTTCGTGCCGGTCAAGCTGCTTCCCACCGCAACATTGGCTGGGAAGAATTTACCGGCCAGATCATCAAAACTTTAAACGACCAAACAGACCCTATCGTTTTTATCCTTTGGGGACGTGATGCACAAAATAAAAAGGATCTAATCACGAATTCTTCGCATCACATCCTTACTTCACCCCACCCCAGTCCGCTATCCGCACACCGCGGTTTCTTTGGCAGCCGACCATTTTCCCGAGCCAATGAGCTTTTAAGTGCTGCCGGCCGTTCGCCCATCGACTGGGAAATTCACTAAACAGGTGGCTTATGGATCTTTCAATTCTTATCTGGATCAATAACCATCTAGTCACCCCAGCGGGAAGTAGCTTTTTTATTTTCATCACTAACTTTTGGGGGTTCGGTATCATTTATATTCCCATGTCTATTTTTCTTTTATCAAAACCCAGCCGCCGACAAACCGGACTGATCGTCGTCGGCGCTTTACTGATCGCGCTGATCGTGGTGAATCTCGGCATCAAACCTTTTTTTGACAGGCCCAGACCCTTTACAAGCTATCCAATAGATCTCGTCATCCCTGTTCCCCATGGCTCATCATTTCCATCAAGCCATACGGCCAGTGTTTTTGCCTTTGCCAGCGCTTATTTTATTTGTGAAAAGAATCGGATGCGCTGGGCCTTGCTGGCTTTTGCCGGACTGGTGGCCTTTTCCAGACTTTACCTCTTTGTCCATTACCCCAGCGATGTCATAAGCGGAATCCTCATTGGCATTAGCTGTGCCTTTTTTGCCAGCTGGCTGATTAAAAAAATCTATCCACAATCCGCTTTTAAAGAATAAGCCAATTTGCTTTGAATATGAAAAGTGCTGCACTACTTACCCATCAGTAGGCAGCACTTTTTTATAGGCCTAAGAGGTCTCTAAGCTTACTGATTTCGGCAATTTCCAATTGACCCGGGGCTGTTTTTTTTACGCCTGCAGCAAAGCTGAGGGAACCGCCCAAGATTTCCGGGGCAATCCTGGTTACAGCGCCTGCTGAACCCATCCCAATCACAATCATAGCCCGGTCAGTCTGAAAATCTAGGGAAGCTTTGATGAGCCTTTGTAGTTCAAGTGAGGTCTCTGTTTTAACTGCCAGTTTTAACACATCTGCTTGTTTTTCTGTCATTTTTGAAAATATTTCAGTGATTTCCTGAGCCTCTGGCGTCTGATTAAAATTATGGCTGGAGAGGATTTTTCCCGATTGACCCGCTTTTAAAGCGTTCATAATTTCCTGATGAAAAGAATCGCTATTGACCAGCTCAACATCAACATAATCAACCGAATTCGAACAAATTGCCGCTTTGATCCCCCGTAAACGGTCAGCATCAGACCAGTTACCAGCACCTCCTTCAATCTTACCACGAAAGGTGTAAATCAAACCTGTCTCACCAATCTTTTGGCGAATAGCCATAATATTCTCCAGTTCCTGGCTTTCAGAAATTATATCACCGATCCCAAAATAATCCCGTCGCCACTCAAAATAGTCACACTGCTGGCGCATGCCTTCGGCAATTTCAGATTCAATTTCAACCATGGATATTCCCGTCAGGGGAATACAAGAGAGATATGTGTCTTTTTTAATTTTTTTCATACTAAAATACTCCCACTCCTGTTAGGTGATATAGTAGCTTATTACATAACCTTTTAGATGAAAATAAGCAAGCTACTCTAAATTTCTATCACTGATTCCGATTTTTTCTAAAAAAAAAACAGTCTAATGACTGTTCTCTGTTAAATTATGGTACGCCCTGAGGGGCTCGAACCCCCAACCTACTGGTTCGAAGCCAGGCACTCTATCCAATTGAGCTAAGGGCGCACAGTAGGTTATCTGACCGGTTTTCCAGTCATTAAATTTAAATGGAGCGGAAGACGGGATTTGAACCCGCGACCCTCGCCTTGGCAAGGCGATGCTCTACCACTGAGCCACTTCCGCGTTGGTGCGGATGAAGGGAGTCGAACCCCCACATCGGTTGATACTAGATCCTAAGTCTAGCGCGTCTGCCAATTCCGCCACATCCGCATTGCGACGTTATCTGTAACGTGCTCGATTATAATAACAAATTCCACGGTCTATGTCAAGCATTTTTCAACCAATTTGTTTATTTTTTTGCAAATGTTCCTTTAATTCTCTTGGCGTATTTAAATTACAGAACATATCCCAGTTTGGACTAAACGATCTGGCTGTATTTTCAGGTATAAAACACAGATCTAAAGGCTCCAGACATTTATGGATACTTTTTCGCCCACATTTAAAAAAATCTTCAATTTCTGTCAGCAACTCGATACTGTAAAAAGCGTTGAATGGTTCAATCCATTCCTTGTAACACGTGACACAGCCTTTTTTACCGCTGTTAAGCATTATTTGATTCTTCATATAGGTCACATATTTTCGATTGAATATCGGCATATCACAGGCAATCACATAGAGAAAACGCGACTGCGAATGGCGCAGTCCGGTATAGATTCCTACCAATGAAGCCGAAACAGCCACTTCGTCTGGAAATATTCCGCGAACACCTTGAAGGTCAGGCAAATCTTCCGGTTTAGATCCGATAATTATTATATCCTCAAAATCCTCAGAAATCTGCTTGATGATGCGGTTTAAAATTCGTTCACCATCAATTTTCAGTAACTTTTTATCAAAACCCATCCGCTGACTTAAGCCACCGGTTAGAATTGCTGCAGTTTTAAATTGATCCATTTTGCCTCCCGCACTCGTTGACAATTAGCTCTTTATGAGCCAAGCAATTCAATAAATCGAATCGCCGCATGTTGTTTGATGCGACGATCCGGTTGACAGCTTACTTGCTAATTTGAACTTTTACCACTTTAAATGGTGGTATCTTGGCAATTGGATCAAGCTGACCACCAGTTAGGTGATTTGCTCCGGAATTACCATAGTGGAATGGCATGAAAAGATTTTGTTCCATTACGCCCTTATTAAACTTAGTTTTGGCTGATACCTTGCCACGAGGGGATTTTACCGAAATCACATCGCCTTCCTGAATACCATAAGCTTTGGCTGTTTCAGGATTGATTTCAACAAAAGGATCGCCAGCAATTTCCTGAATACCTGGTGTTCTCATGGTCATGGTTCGCGTATGATAATGCTGAAGGATACGGCCCGTCATCAGAATCATGGGATATTCATCATCCGCCTGATCTTCCGGCGGAATGTAGTCCGCTATCATAAAGGCTCCCAACCCTCTGGTAAACTTGCCCTGATGCAGGAATTTCGCTCCCTCAGAGTCTTTACTTAAGCACGGCCACTGGATGCGATCACCATTTCGCAAACGTTCATGAGATACCCCTGTGTAACTTGGCGTGACCGATGCGATTTCATCCATGATTTCTTCGGCGCTTTGATAGTCAAAACCTGCCACGCCCAGTTCTTTGGCAAGCAATCCAATGATTTCCCAGTCATTTTTAGCCTGACCAGGCGCCTCAACCGCTTTTCTCAGCAACTGAATCCGTCTTTCTGTATTGGTAAAAGTTCCGTCTTTTTCCGCATATACAAAAGCAGGTAGTACAACATCCGCATATTCAGTTGTCTCGGTAGGAAAGATATCCTGAACGACAATGAAATTGGCTTTATCCAATGCCTCTTTAACATGGTTGGAATCCGGATCAGATACCACCGGATTTTCACCCATAACATATAAAAACTTCACTGTCTGATTGCCCACACCGGTAATAATTTCGGTTAATGTTTTACCTGGCTCTTTGGGTAGAGTCAGACCCCAAGCTTTTTCAAACTTCTCAACCACTTCTGGATTTGCGGTTTTCTGGTAGCCTGGTAAATCTCCCGGAAGGGCGCCCATATCACATGCCCCTTGAACATTATTCTGACCACGTAATGGATTAACGCCACAACCTTCGCGACCAATTTTTCCAGTTAGCATGGCCAAATTTGCGGTAGACATAACGCCGTCAGTCCCAGTTTTGTGCTGAGTTACCCCCATTGAATAAAAGATCCCGCCTTTATCCTTTGTTGCATAAAGTCGTGCCGCTTTTCGCATCTGATCAGGATCAACACCGCAGATTGAGGCCCAATCTTCAACCGTTTTTGTATCCATAAACTCTTTAAAAGCCTCATAGCCTTCAGTACGATCATTGATAAAACTTTTATCCTGAAGATCCTCATCCAGAATCGCCCGCATTAAACCATTAAACAGGGCAACATTGGTTCCCGGCTTAATCTGCAGAAATACATCCGCATACTTAGCCAGTTCAATTTTTCGTGGTTCAGCAACAATCAGTGCAGCACCCTTTTGCTGACGCTGTTTTATTTTTGCCCCAATAACCGGATGGGTTTCAGTAGTATTGGAACCACTCACCAGCATGACATCCATCAGCTCAATTTCATCAATACTATTGGTCATAGCACCGCTGCCAAATGACTTAGCCAAACCAGCAACGGTTGACGCATGACATAAGCGAGCACAGTGATCCACATTATTGGTCTGGCCCACTGTTCTAATAAATTTTTGGAAAACATAATTATCTTCATTAGTACAACGTGCTGAAGAGAACCCTGCAACTGCATCAGGACCTTCTTTTTTAGCTTCCCTTAACTTGTCTGCTACTAGCGCAATTGCTTCTTCCCAAGTCGCCTCTTCAAGCTTTCCATTTTTCCTGATCAAGGGTGTCGTTAAGCGATCTTTATTTGCTACAAAATCATAGGCAAACCGACCTTTAACACATAAAAGATTATCATTAACATTTCCATCCGTACTATAAATATCAGTGATTTTATTATCTTTAATCTTTAAATTAAGTGTGCAGCCAACCCCACAATAGGGACAGACCGTCTGAACTGTTTCGGTGTAGGCAAACGGCTCAAACTGTTTTGGTGCCAGTGCGCCGGTCGGACAGACCGCAATACAGTTACCACAGCTGACGCATTCTGAGTCACCACGAGATATTTCAAAAACCGGGTTAATATTTGTTTCATATCCCCGATCACACTGAGCTAAAATGTGATTGCACTGCAGATGTTCACAAACTTTGATACATCGATTACATAATACGCACTTATTCGGGTCATAGGTATAAAATGGATTAGAATCATCAATTGCTTTCGTCATGATTCTTTCCGTTCCAAATTCCTTTAACGCATCGTATTCAATACAATTTACATTAAAATCAACAAATTCACAACAACCATATTTATAACAGGACATACAATCAAAAGTATGATCAGACATCAGCATTTTTAAAACAAAACGTCTTGCCTCCCGCACTTTTGCATTGTTTGTATATACGACCATCCCTTCTGCCGCCGGTGTTGAACAGGCTGTTTCTAGTCGTCTTGCCCCAACTACTTCAACCAGACACATACGACAACTGCCTTCGGGGGTGAAGTCTTTAAAATTACACAAAGTAGGAATGTCTATCCCCACTGACCGAGCTGCTTTAAGTATTGTTGTCCCAGTCTCAACACTTACAGTCTGGCCATCAATCGTCAAATTAACCATAGTTTATTTCTCCCTTCGTTTAGAATTTCATTATAATTCAAAACCTTTAATTTGTCATTGATGTTTTTTTGCACAATTTTTTACAACTGATTTTTCTTTCAACTAATGCCAATAAACATTAATCATTCAGAAAATTCGGAATATCGATTGATCCTTTTTCCCCTAACAAATCCGATTAGACACAAATTATAACGCTTTGCCAGTTCAACAGCCATGCCAGTAGGTGCAGAATGAGAGGCAATTACCGGTATCCCGCTGCGAACGACTTTGATGACCATGTCGGAAGGAATTCTCCCACTGGTAAACAAAATGCATTTTTTTAGATCAACTTCTTCAACTAATGCCCTGCCAATCAGTTTATCCACAGCATTATGTCTGCCGATATCTTCACAGAAGAGAACTTCCCCATCGGGTGTAAGCATCGCACAAGAATGCGTCCCGCCGGTTTCCTTAAAAAGAACAGCCTGACGATTACATGTATCAGACAACATGAAAATTGAATCTAATTTAAAACTGATCGCTTGCAGTTTCTTGAGTGATTCTTGTCGTTCACCACTTTTAAACATTCTGTTATTACCACATGCTGTCGCATCGCTTTTTGATGGCGATACAAAATCTTTTAGCTTAATCTCTTCCTTGAGTTGAACTTTTACCCTTTGACCCAATTCACAGATATAAATATATTCAACGTCATCAGCAGAATATATGTAGCCCTCTGAAAACAAGAAGCCCAATACCAATTGATCCAAATATTGCGGTGTACAAACCATTTCGAAAGATAACTGCTCATTGATAAATACATTCATATGATGCTCATCGATAACTGGATCATCAATCACCATGTTTTTAATGTTATTAGATTCCTTGACCGAGCGAATTACCCGATGATTGCTATACATTTCTAAATGATCTGCTTCATTAATAATCTCCATCTTAAACTCCTCTCCCATTGATATAAAAAAAAGACTGTAGTTGAACAGTCTTATAATATTCATATTAATTTTTTCATCATGCTTAACAACTATTATGAATGTAATTCATAATATAACATATATTTAACTCCGTTAACAACAATCGGTAAATTTGTAGGTAAACATTTTTTGTTTATCGCTCAAACCCTTTATTGGAGCGGAAGACGGGATTCGAACCCGCGACCCCCGGCTTGGGAAGCCAGTGCTCCACCACTGAGCCACTTCCGCAACAGTGTTATTATATACCTCTTTATTTCTCAATTCAAGAAATTTTTAAAGTTTTAATACACCATTAGGCGAGCTTTGTTGATAGAACATTTCTGGGGCGTTCTGCCGCAGCTTTTCCATCCCAAGGCAGAACATCTCCGTCCTCTTTTAAATAGTCGAGTATTTCCCAAATACCTTCACCTGTGTAAGAACTGACTTTAAAGATTGTTTCACATCCTGCTAACTTTAACCAATGTACAGCCTGATCAACATCCGCATCCGGAATGTCAATCTGGGTAACAATGCCAATACAAGGACGATTAACCACTGGTGTAACATTAGGCGGATATAGAGAAAAAGGCTCTGTCGCATTAATCAGCAAAGCCACCACATCCGCTTCAAAACTGTAAAGCGCCAGCGCTCTAGCTAATCCTTTTGTTTCAGCATATTCACCAGGTGTATCGATCACCACATCATAATGATTGATATATTGGGTCTTCTCATATCTGATTTCTTTACCTTTGAGAGCTTGACGTAAAGTCGTTTTACCACATTCACTTCTTCCAACCATGATCATTTTCTTCATTGTTAACCTTCTATGTTGTTGTTATTTCACAAATTGTAAATTTCAGTGTGTCTTTTAAATATGCCAAAATATTTTTAATTGCCGATTGGACTTCTGAAATGCGGCCAGTAAACATTAAGGTCCCGCTAAAGCGGTCGATAAAGCCCATATCAATAACAGCCGTTTTAATTGCCAGATCTCCTGCAATTACTGAAATTTCTGATGGTGTCATACTCAAAATTCCAATGGCCGCTTTTTGATAGTCAACGCTCGGATTGAGGCCAAGTTTTTTGTAGACTATTTCATCTGGCCTTGAGATGATATGCGCTAGTGTAACCTGCTTACCTGGAACTGTTTCCTGGATGATTCGCAACTTGCCTTCGTTTGAATCTAAAATTCCTTCCATATTGTGCCCTCCAAAATTAGTGCTTGTAATTATTATATCACTGATCAGTAGAATACTTCTAATTGATTGACTGACAGATTTAAGGCCTGTATCAGTAATTTTTAGACTTAACCCTTGATTAGTTTTTTTGACATGCCAAATACAGCAAATCTTAAAGCTTTTTTCGTGCATTCGCTCATTAGACACTCAGTCCAGGTCACGCTCCATCTCGTATGTGAGTCATCAGATGTCTCCTTCCTTCTGTAAATAAAAAAGATACCTGAAAACAAGCTAGTTTGCTTTCAGGTATCTTTTTATTTATCGAGCCGCATGGCTCATTAATATACGAAGATGGTGACCCATGGGCGACTTGAACGCCCGACACCCTGATTAAAAGTCAGATGCTCTACCAACTGAGCTAATGGGTCAGATAAAA
>JASGLP010000030.1 GCA_030156895.1 Eubacteriaceae bacterium
GGTGAAGTCCTGACAGTCCTGGGGGTTTTGCGAGAAATAATCAACGATGCCCTTAACCGGAGAAAGACCGGTGCCGCCGGCAACCAGGAGGATTTCCTTACCTTTGTAGTTTGCCAGATCAAAGCCGTTGCCGTAAGGGCCGCGCAGAAAGAGGGTGTCGCCGACATAGTTTTCAAAAATTTCATCGGTGACCCGGCCGACCTTGCGGATGGTCAGATCGACAGTGCCTTGACCAATACCGGAGACCGAGATTGGTGCCTCGCCATATTTGGGAATGGAGACCTCAAAAAACTGGCCGGGCTTGACCGGGCCTTCATAGGTCATCCGGAAGGTGTATTCAATATCGGTATGCTTAATCACCTGGGTGATGGTTGAAAGAAAGGGAATATATGGATTAGTCATGGGCTAGTTCCTCCCGGGTCAGGGTGTTTAATTGATTGATACAGTTGGAAAAGGAAATATATTCAGGGCAGACATCATCACAACGTCCACAGCCGATGCACATGTGCTCGCCGAAGCGTCGTTTGTAGTCGTTGATTTTATGCAAAACCTTAAAGCGCATTCGCTGCCCCTTATCCTGACGGAAAGCGTGGCCGCCGGCCATATCGGTGTAGCCGTCCACGTGGCAGGAAGCCCAGACCCGGCGCCGTTCGCCGGCCTTGCCATTGTCGGTGTAGAAAAGATCCTGCATGGTAAAGCAGGTGCAGGTGGGACAGACAAAATTGCAGCGGCCGCAGGCAATGCAGCGATTTTTATAATCATCCCATAAGGGGGCATCAAAAAGTTCCTGGGAAACAGATTCGGGAACAGTCACCTGAATCTTGTTTTCGGTTACGGAATCGGGAATGACTTCGGCTTCTGCTTCAGTGTTCAGAAGCTGATCAAGTCGCTCCCAGTGGCTGTCTATTGAAACCCCTTCATCGGTCACTTTGAGATAGGCGTCGTAGTCGTCGGTTTTTGAGGTACCCATAGATAGGCAGAAACAATTATCAAAGGAAGCCGGACAACCCATCAGGATAAAGATAGTGTTATCCCGCAGGCGCTTGTAAAAAGGATCAACCGGACCATTTTCCAGGTACATGGTATCCAGGCGTTTTAGACCGTGCAGATCACAGCTGCGCAGAAAAACAATAGCACCTTTTTTTGGTGGATCGGCTTCTTTCATTTCATTTTCAGTAAAGTAAAAAAGCGTTTGTGAGATTGGCAGCAGGATTTCCTTAAATGAATAGTCGGATTTCTGCGTGAATTCAATCTCCGATAGTTGGGTAATTTCGCCATAGCGAATGGTATCGATATGGGCAAAAGTACCATCTCCTTCATAACGTTTGGGGGCGTAGATGAGATAGTCACTGGCAAGATCGGCAAAGATCTCGTTCATTTTCTGCAGGCTCGTCTGATAACCCATAAATTTTCCTCCTTCAAGTTCATAGATTAACATAAGTGGCAGTTGATAAAAAAACAGCACTTATTGAAAGTATACCCATTTTCAGGACAATATGCAGTTGCATTTGCAACGGGTTACAAAAAGATAAATACCTGTACCGGGTGACTTGACCCGGATACAGGTTTTTCATTTCTACAATCAGGATTGAGAATCCTCATTGGCCCATGTGTCAAATCCTTCCATCACGGCATCGTAAGTTTGCTGCGTAATATCAGGAAGGTCATCACCAAGAACTTTTTTGGCTTCAGCAAAACCCTCTTCAAAGGCACCTTTAAGGAGCTCAATCTTATCGGGATCACCACCGGATAAAGCTTTGGCAAAGCTGAGTATACGTTCAGACGTTTGTTTAACGCCCCAGTAGCCGTCTTCGGAAATGGCTTCCTGAGCTTCCTGCTGGGTTTCTGCATCAACCTTAATGGTGGATTGGCCGTCCTCATTTTTCAAAGCTTTGATTAAATCTTCGAGATTAGTAAATTTAAGTCCCTGTTTTTCGAGCATGGACGAAACCATTGCTTTAAAAGCACCGACATTTTTGGCGAAATCCTGTTTGATGGCGTCAATTTCCTTCTGATCAATGCTATAGATGCCGGCATCAATTTGTTCACCGGCAGACAGTTCGACGGTATCGCCGGCGGCCGTAGCAGCAGCTTCAGTGGCAATTCCCTGATCGTCCTGCTGTTGTTGGGTTTTTTCGCTCTGGCGCGCCAGTGCCTTAGACTGGATCTGGTTTTGAATCTGATTGACTTTTATGGAGTCTGACATAGTAACACCTCCTTTGAGAAGACTCTCTTTTAATCTATATCGTAAAAAGTCGGTCTAACCTTAGACTTGAAAGGACTTTTTATTTTTATTTAAGACTGAGACCATAAACAAAAGGCGAATAAAATCTAGAAATGACAAATTCATCGTTTTATGAGCATGTTTCGTCTTCCTTATAGCTATATAAGCCTTTTACCCATCAATTTAAAGAGTAAACGACTTTTAAAGTGTAAGTTAGTAAGATCATAATAGTCTCCTTGCAAGTGTTTTGAATCGATGACAGGTGGACTTTTATTTAAAGATATTTTTGACTTGCTGGGCAACTGCTTTGCCTAGAGCAGCGTGGGCGTCGGCATCCATATGTAAGCCATCGATTTCACTGACTTTGGCGACTGATGCTGCATCAAAGAAGGGAACTCCTCGGCTTTGGGCGACTGCCGCATAAAATTCAGTCATTTGTTGAGATTTTTCCCGATTGCCGGCAAACATCCATTTAAAAATACCATTTTCAATGGGTCCCAGCGGCGGTGGCGCAATAAAGAGAACCTTTGGTCCTTCCGGACCGAAAGCGCCGACCTGAGCCAGTGTCTTATCCAGAATCAGGCCAGCTCCATTGGCAATATCCTGGGCGGTTACGGTGTAGCGGTCTTTTAAGTCGTTGGTGCCAATCATAATGATGACCAGATCAAGTGGGGCGTGGCTGTCGAGCAGGGGGATAATATGCTGTTTGCCGCAGCGGTATTCTTCGATGGGATCATCCCAGACTGTTGTCCGTCCGTTTAAGCCTTCGGGGATGATTTTGTAGTCCGCGCCCAGCTCCTCTTGCAGAACCCCGGCCCATCTTACCTCATCTGGCCAACGCTTAATAACCTGAATCAGATCGTTAGAGGGATCCCATCCCCAGGTGTTTGAATCGCCAAAAATCATAATGTTTTTCATCAAATTTTCCTCCATTTATATAAATTTTTTGGGTAACAATTTTTTACCAGAGCTGGCACTGACTGCTGGCGACAGCCGCAGCGCCGATTTCAATGGCATGCTCAATTTATTACAGTTCGGTGATCAGACCACCGTGGATGAAGGGATTTCGCATGGATGTTGATCATTGTCGTTCATATTTGAACTCGCAAGTATCATCAGGATTATGAGAAGGGGGGCACATAAAAAAGCCCGTATCATACCAAGGGCCGCTCTGGAAAAACCCGGTTTAGCCACCCCTGGTATCATACGGGCATCTCTTCAAGTCTAGCCCTATCTTATTCTTTCTGTAAAAGATTACAACACTATCTTAACCTTTTGTTTTTAGCTTGTCAAGAATAAATCGAATTTATATATCACAGTATGTGTGCCGGCCACCAACTTATAAACATATTGTATTTTAAGCATAAAACTTAGCTCATTAGATAACTGTCAAACGGCGGTTTGCAGGTAAAAACCAGAAAGTCCGGAGCAGATAAAAATGCCTCGGACTTTTGCTTATCTTGACATTTCTCTAGAAATAAAGTACAATATTAAGTACAGAATAAAGTCTTTAAGATGAGGTAAGAAGATGTTAGCCATTAACTATACAACAATGAGAAATAAAATGAAGGATTACTTTGATAGAGTCACCGATGATTGCGAAACGGTGATTGTAACCAGAAAAGGTGAGAAAAATGTTGTACTGATCAGTCTGGATGAGTATAATAATTTAATGGAAAATAATTTTATTACGGGCAATAAAGCTTACTATGACCGCCTTCTGAAAAGTAAAAGTCAGCTTGAACAGGGGCAGGTAAATGAACTTGATGAAAGTGCTTTGAACGATGAATAAGCTGTTTTCTGATTTTGCCTGGGAAGAATATTTGTATTGGCAGCAGAAAGATAAAAAGGTGCTTAAAAAAATTCATGAATTGCTCCGTGATATTGAAAGAAACGGGCATGCTGGTATTGGCAAGCCAGAAGCATTGAGACATGAACTGACTGGATACTGGAGCCGAAGGATCACACAAAATGACCGGTTAATCTATAAAATTCAGGATGAAACCATTTATATCATTAGCTGTTCAAGCCATTATGGCGACAAATAGAGGATTCTTAGGGATTCTGTGCCTGGCACAAACTTTTATTAAATTTTAGAATAACATGTCAGATAATTTAGTGACTATAAAGCAGATTGCAGGAAAAACAGAAAGTCCGGAGCCTAAAAAAGCTTCGGACTTTTTTGGAGGGTAGAAAATTAGATTCCGGGCAAGCTTAACTTTTTTAGCTTATAGGCCTGACATAAACTGATAAAAATTTAAATGCTTAGATGTCAATCGTGTATTAATTAGGCCCAAATATCCCTGTAAAGCGAATATCATTGCCGGCTGCACCCGGGTATGGCGTAAAGCTTGAGTTTAGTTGCACCGCAATCGCCCCGCCACCTTTAAGCTGGGTTTGGGTGCCGGAATAAAGCTGGGTTTGAAGTTCGTCAAAGCCGTCTTTGCCATTAAAGCCGTAAGGACCGGACTCGGCTTTTAACAGAATGGCAGCCCGGAAGCGGGTCGTAAATTCGCCAAAACTTAAATTCTCATCGATCTGGCTTTGGATGACGTGTTCAACGGCCTGATAATCATTGCAGGGATCGGCAATGATATCGTGATAGGATAAAATTCCCTGGCCCTCGCCCTGGGTCTGATCAATTTGGGTTCGCAGATACTGGGAAAAGAGATAAGACAATTCATAATTGGCCAGACTGCCATCCCAGTCAAGCAGGGATTTGCCGGCGGCAATTTCAGCCGCATCGACGCCGTTATACCAGCGGATGTTATCGCTTCTGGTTCGGTTATCGGTGCCTTTACTTTCGTAATAAAGATCCTCCGCTGCTCGTGAAAGGGCTTCGTCCATCCAGATATCACACCAGTTGGGATCACCTTCAACCAGGACATCGCAGTTGAAGCTGGCCATATGCTGAAGTTCATGGGCCAGTGTGGGATAGCAGCGGTCGACAATGGGATTAGTGACGTCCAAATTGGCATAGCTTTCCATCATGGCCGGATAAGTATCGATATAAAAGATTTCCATCTGGTTGGAAGGCTGATCAGAGTTAGCCAGGAGGTCGTTCTCATCAAAATAACCGGCAGTATAAACATCCGGCAGTTGAGCCTGGGCGGCATCATTATCAATATCAAAACAGAGGATAGCGACTTTGCCGTTGCCGTCCAAATCCGAAACCGAATAGAAATTTTCGGTGATCAGGGGATAGATAATTGAGTCAAATTCCGCACCGATTTCGGCCGCCTGGTCGTCTGTTAGTTTAACCACGGCGTCTTGGGCATTATCCACCCAGATCTGAACAAACTGACCGTCATAAGCACAACGACCGGTAATTGGCGCCGGATTGTCTTCACTTTCGCTGGTCACAAAGAAGGAATGGGTATCGCCCAGGGCATAGGTCTGGCTGGTTTTAAGGCTCGAAAGATCGAGGCTGGACAGATCATAAGGGCTGTCAGATTGCTAACCGTGCTTTCAGAAGTGGCTTTTTTGGTCAGGGTGATTTCAATGGCTTCCAGCCGCAGACCCTGCCCTTGGGTGCCGGCGGTCACGCCATTTTCCACCCAGTCCATCCAGCCGACATTCTGGCAGTGAACCCGGTAGGACAGATCAAACAAATCAGCATCGGATCCGGTTAAGGCCAGCTCAATGGCTTCCAGGCGCAGGCCCTGGCCAGAGCTTCCGCTCATGGCGCCATCAAAGCACCAGTCTTGCCAGCCCAGGTTCTCAACATGGGTCCGGTAGGATATGCCCAGATCATAACTCTCAGGATCAAGCTGAATCTGAATCCCTTCCAGGCGCAGGCCGTCACCGGTTGCCCCGCTGGTCTGACCATTTTCTTTAACATCCTGCCAGCCCAGATTCTGGATATGGGTGCGGTAATCGATGCTAAGGTCATCGCTTTCGGACCTGGGCTCGAGATCGTTGGTAAAGGCCTTGATGCAGACGTTGCTTTCTGTAAGTGAGATATCCTCCCAGCCATCGATGCCGCTAGCAGAGACGAAACTCTGGCCGGGATTGGCTGAGGCCTGACTGCTGTAATAAGGAAGCGGTTCTTCCACAGGAATGGGTGTGGTGATCCATGGGTCTGAGTATTTGATCACCACCGAGAAGGATTCAAAGGCGGCCAGGGTCACCGGCTGATCAAGGCTGATAGTATAGTAACCGGCCAGATCAAAAGAGGCGGTCTGGGTGGTTTGGAGCCTTCCACTGGTCGGGTTGTTGGCATCGGTCAAGTCGGTATAAATATTTATTTCAAGACTGGTGTTGGGAGCGGCCGCATAGGTCGAGACCGCAGCCAGTTCCTGGGCACTTGAAGCCGTAAAGATATTGGCTCCCCAGGCACTTTGATCACCATAGCCCCGGGTTGAGATACAGCCCAGATAATCGTACTGATAGGAACGATCGTAATTATCGGCGGCTTGGGCATTGTGAAAAACCCCCACTTCTTTAGCGGCACTGCTGTCGTAATAGGATATGTAAAAAAAGCCACCGTCGCCAAAGTCTTGGCCATAAGAGTTCTGGATGATCCAGGCACCGTTGCATTCCGGCGTAGTGGCGAAGTTGTTTTTATCATAATTGTCGTCCCAGCCGACAATCTGAACCGCATGGTTGCTGGACTGGCTGCCATTATAATAATAGGCGTAAGTTTGGGCATTATAATAGTCGCTATTGCCAATTTCTGAATAGATGAAAGTGCCAACGGCACCGCCACTTAGAATGGCTTCTTTGATGGCAGTGGAATCACCATAGATATCCTGCATGGACTGGACATGATAAAGAGGTGACAGACCTTTTTGTGAAGCCGAAAGATAAGGATCGTCTGCCTCGCTGATGGGACCGCTGTAACGGGCCAGGTAGGCCGCGGCCATTAAAAAGTTGCCGCCGGTAGCGGGTTGTGTGTAGTCAAAACCGTTATTCCAGACCAGATTGTTTTCGGACAGGTCAACTTCTGTTGCCATTTCACTTTTGAGATAGGATTCCAGCGATCCCATCACGGAAAAGGTCCAGCAGGCACCCCAGGAGCCCTGGTCTCCAACCGGAGCGGTCAGGCCGTAATCCCGCAGATCATAGGACTCCGGCAGGGTTTGGCTTGCCGTCGTGGTGCTTTGAATGGGATTAAGCGGGGAGGGGATCACGCCACTGTATTCGGCCGAGGCGGTAGTGATATCACTCTCCATAGCCTTCTGGTAGGCGACAAAGTCCGGGTTTAAGGGGCCGGACTGGAGCTCTGCTGCCTGGGCGGTCTGGGGCAGGAGGAACAAAGCCAGGGCAAGCAACAATACATTGAATTTTTTTTGCATTTATCTTCTTTCTTTGCAAATAAGGCTGAAGGTCGAGGATTTAGCATTAGCTGATATCCAAATTTTCAGCCTGCCGACGAAAGTTGATAAGCGTTTGCATAACATTGACTGTTTATACAGATTTCTTTAATATTAGCATAATTTGAAAGCTTTAACCACCCTTAATAAAGAAAGATGTCTTTTATAATTCGATTGACAGCAAACTTATAAGGAAAAATCTAATAGTTTTGCTTGAATTCGCAATCTTTGTTGGCTTGACAATTGCATAAAATTGCTATACGATGAATACAAAACGACTAGGAGCGGAGGAGTTAATGTGCGAAAAATAACAGTGAGTTTGTTAGGCTTATTACTGGCCTTGTCGGTATTCTTTGAAACTGCTATTTATGCTGCTGATGAAAATGATGATGATTTGTTTGTCATTGATAAAGAAGTCAGCCTTGAATACAGTGGTCATATTCAAAATCTGGGTAACTTCCCCGCAGATGGTTCGTATATTCAAAGTCCGGAAGTATTGGGGACTGAAGGTCAGGGCTTGCGGCTGGAAGCCTTGCAGATAGCGCTTACTGATGCGCCAGAGGGACTTCATATCCGCTACCAGGTACATGTTGAGAATTTAGCTTGGATGGACGCGGTGCAAGACGGTGAAGAGGCTGGAACAAAAGGCCGGGGACTGCGGATTGAAGCCATCAGAATCGAACTGCTTGACGATGAGGGCAATGTGTCTCCTGATTATTCGGTCTCATACAAAGGTCATATCGAAAATATCGGTGAGTCGGATTGGGTCAGCGATGGCCAGGAGCTGGGAACAACCGGGTCGGGCTTGCGTTTGGAAGCCATTGAAATCCAGATTGAAAAAGTCCCGATCGATCTGGCTGCGGTGGCGATCAGCTCGGTGAGTTTTTTAGAAGCGGAAACGATTGATTATTCAGGAATCATTGATTATAAAATGGTCCTTGAAAATATTCCGGCAGGTCCGGATAAAGACCCGATTATTAGGGGAATTGATACGACGCCGGCTACGACCCTGCCAATCCGACTGGTCACTTCGGGGGACGATATTGGTTATCTCTATCTGGATGCCGATGATGACGGTTCTTATAACAATGGAGAAGCGCTTTTAGGAGAACTGAATATTGGATGGATATTGGAGGATCCTGGTTCGTCATTTGAAAAGGCGATAAACCGGTGTACGCAAAGAACGCTGTCGGGAAATAAGGGAACAATTGAGTTTGTCGTGACCGATCTGGTTAATCCAGAACAAAATAATTCCTGGCAAGATACAATTAACGTTGATGTGCCAACTGATGAGGGAATCGTACCAAGCCTGCATGTGGATTCAAATAATCCGGTGGATAGGGCAATACCGATCACCTTTTCGCCAGACAGCCAATGGGAAGCTGCGGTTAGCTCAGTGCTGGTCGATGAAACTGCGCTCGATCCAGCTGCTTATACAGTCTCGGATGGCATGATTAGTCTTGATCCGTCAAAGGTCACGCTTCTACAAAGCCCTGGTATTTTTAATATCACCTTCATTGCCGAAGGCTATGATAATATCAGTTTGATTATAAACACAGTTGCCGGGGCAATATCGGCAGAAAGCTCTACGGTAACCATCGATAGGCCGTTAGCACCGAATACGACCAGCACGATCACTTATGCCGCAAAAGACATCTATGGTAACGCAGTTTCAGCTTATCAGTTTCGGGGACATACTGTTATCGTCGAAAACGATCCAACCACCGTTGAGGAGTATACCTTTGCCGCACCGGGAAAAAAAGGAGCGACAATATCGCAGCACTATGATAATAGAGGCCTAAATCCACCTGTGACAGATGAAAATGGAATTTCTTCTTTTACGATAACATTATCTGAAACGATTGACCCGGGGGATGGGATTGCCTTCCAGGGCTTACTGGGTGATCATAAAACAGAAGTCGGTTCGGCATTTATCTATACCGGCAAGTAAAAGATCAAAAAGTGTTTTGCAACAAAAATGCCATCATATATGGATGAAATTTTAATAACAAAGACAGCGACCTTAATCAACCAGGTACTGATAAATATCCAGTAGTTCCGGATGCTGCTCAAATAAAAGTCCCACCCGTTCTTTAGCCTGGGTGATCAGCGACTGAGTTCGCTGGGCATCATTTGGAAGTCCCAGGCAGTGAAACATCAGATCAATGGTGTAGGCAAAGAAAAAATCGGGGCTGAGATTAAGGCCGTCGTTTATCTTTTGCAAAACGGCTCCATAGACAGAATAAGTTGTGGTTAAAAATAAAGTTAAGTTATCTTCGGCGCCTAATTGATTAGGCGTCATTTTTTTGATCAGTTTTTCATAAATATTTTTGTAATCACTGGCATAAATGGCTTCGATTGAGATGTTCTCGTCATTAGTATCAATGATAAAGCGCATTTTATCAGGATTTTTTAAAAGAATCTGATCATTGAGATAATAAAAACAAACAATGAATAAAAAGATATCATCCTCAGTGCTGACCACGGATTTAAGGCGGCTGGAAAGAATTTCATAATCTTCTTTAAAAATAGCAATAGCCAGATTACGTTTGCTTTTATAGTGATAGGTGATTAGTCCTTGGCTGATGCCCAGCTCTTTGGCAATGCGCGGGAAACTGACCTGATAGCCTTCTTTATAAAAGAGTTTTTTTGCGGCATCATATATCTTTTGTCGGGTGGATAGCTCTTTTTCCTGAATCATAAGATTTCCTTTTCAAAAATGATAGTTTCATTAAAGCATAAAAGCAAAAGATATGCAATGTTTTAGATTATAGATAAAGTTTATTTAAATACCTGAGCACCGACAATTGACTTTTCAGTTGTCTGCCTCGGGGCGAACAGTTGCTGAAAAGCGCTGATAATTATAGCTTTCAAATTGAGCAACTGTACGAATCCGCGCGCAGACTACGAAATTCAATTGGTCGGTGCGGGCTTTATCGACATGCTGAAAATATTCAATGTTTTACAGGTATGCATTAATTTACAATATTTGTTGACTGAAAAACGGTTTCATGCTAGACTGTTATCGTACAAAAAACTATATGCATATAGCGCCTCTGTTATTTTAATTGTATTCAAAAAATGAAAGATGGAAGAGTTTATGAAAAAATCAAATTACATGTGGGTGATTCTGATAGTCGCTTGTGTGGCACAGTTTACCCCCAACTATTCACAATATCAGCTCTCGCCCATGGCACCGCAGCTGATGGAGAGCTTCGGTTTAAGCATGACTCAGTTTTCGAGTCTCTTTACCGCAGCCATGATCCCAGCAATCTTTCTGGGAATTATTTCCGGCTTATTGGTTGACAAGTATGGTTTTAAAATCATGATTGGGATTCCCCTGGTGATTTCTGCCATTGGTCTGTGTCTGCGTGTGACAGCCAGCACCTACACGGGTCTCCTGGTTGCCATGGTACTGACGGGTGTTGGGGTGACCTTTCTTAACTCCAATGGACCAAAATTAATGGGCAGTTTTTTCCCGCCGGAAAAAATAACCACTGCTATGAGTATTCTTTTAGCCACGTCAACCCTGGCTATGTCGGTTGCCATGGCCACAACCGGATTCTTTGCCTCGATCAGATCGGCCTTTATTTTTGCGGCTGTGCTGGCAATAATCGCAGCCGTGCTTTGGTTTATTTTTGTTAAAAACCCTGAAGTCGATCCGGCTGCCATGCCGCCATCCGTATCGGTTGGAGAAAGTCTCAAGCTGGTCATGAAATGTAAACCTATCTGGATTGCTGCTGTTGCAGTGGCCGGTATTATGGCTTGTAACGTGGGCATCAGTTCTTTTTTACCAACCGCTCTGGTCGGACGGGGAATTGATTCAGTTGCAGCTGGTATGTACGGTTCAATTATGACCATTGGTTGTTTAATTGGAACATTATTGGGACCTGTTATTGCAAACGCTTTGGGTAAAACTAAACCGGCCATGGTCGCTTTTGCCTTAATCGCAGCTCTTGGCGGAGCCTTTTTCTGGCAGCTGCCGGCGGGATTTTTATTAGGCGCAGGCATGCTTGTCTATGGAGCAGCTGTCAGCGCCTCTATTCCACTATTAATGTCACTGCCGGTGCAGCTTGACGAGATTGGTCCCGTTTATGCCGGTACTGCCGGTGGTTTTCTGGCCACCATTCAGCTGATTGGGGCTGTAGTCGTTCCAACCTATGTTATTACACCGATTGCTGGTGCAAATATGAATATGTTTTTTATTTTATCAGGAGGATGCATGATCATCACGATGCTGTTGATTTTTTTCCTGCCTGAAGTGATGAAAAAAGCTAAATAATTTAAGCGCTTAGGAGGAGAAAATGCTAACTAAAAGACAGAACTTACTGGAAACAATTAAAGGTGGCAATCCGGACCGCTTTGTTAAGCAGTATGAATTTATGGACATCATTATGGAAGCGCCAATCTACGGTTTTACCTGTGGTCCAGGAATGACCGCTAAAGATCCATGGGGCGTTACCATCCAGTGGCCGGAAGGACAGCCGGGCCCATTTCCGGTTCATGATGATGAACACATTGTTTTAAAAGACGTAACAGAATGGAAACAGTATGTAAAAATGCCAAACCTTGATTTCCCGGATGAAGCCTGGCAGGCTGCTGTTGATCATGCTAAGGCAATTGATCGCAACGAAGTTTTCGCTGCTTCTTTCTGCGCCCCGGGGATTTTCGAACGTCTGCACTATCTGATGGGGATGGAAGATGCCCTGATGGCTTTCTATGAAGAACCGGAAGCGTTAAAGGAACTGATTGACTATTTAACAGAATATGAAATCAAATTTGCTGACGTGATTATCGAAAAATTAAATCCCGACGCACTTTTCCATCATGATGACTGGGGTAGTTCTAAATCAACCTTCATTTCGCCAGCCATGTTTGAAGAATTTATTCTGCCGGCTTACAAAAAAATCTACAAGCATTATAAAGATAAGGGTATTGAAATCATTGTGCATCACAGTGACAGTTACGGAGAAACAATTGTGCCTTGTATGATTGAAATGGGTATGGATATCTGGCAGGGTTGCATGTCAACAAATGATATACCAGCGCTGATTAAACAGTACGGTGGCCAGATTTCTTTCATGGGTGGTCTGGATAACGGTTCTTTAGACAAGGAAGACTGGACGCCAGAACTGATTGCTCAACATGTTGAAAAAGTCTGTCAGGAAGGTGGAAAACACTACTACATTCCATCATTGATTATGGGTGGACCGGGTAGTGTGTTCCCGGGTGTTTACGAAGCGGTTGATAAAGAGCTGGATCGGATCAGCAAAAAAATGTATTAAGAAATTATTGATGCCTGGGTAAAAAAAGGCAACTGTTGTGTACAAAAAAAACGGAGATGCATTCAGTCAGACTGAAATGTCATCTCCGTTTTTTTAGTTGCAGTTTACAGAAAATCATTTTTTCTTTTTTTTCCAGTTTAAAAAATACAAAAAGGCGATGACAAAGGCTGGACCGGAGAGGGTTAAGGACCAACTCAGAGCCAAATACCAGGGAAGATCACCATTAAACATATTGGCTATGGTTAAACCCATATAAAGCAGACCGGCCAGCGAAAAGACAATGGCACCGATGAGTTCCCATTTCCAGGCAAAGACGATGATGATAATTAAGATAATGACAGGGATATTGTGCATCAGAAAGCCCAAAGCGACCTCGCCAACACGCATGCCTGGGGAATAGACATCAAAGGAAAACATAAACAGAAAAGCGACCAGCAGAATCGACAGGATTCTGGGCGTCCAGAATAGCCATTTAGGAACGTCATGCATGGTCAATACCTCCTTTTAAAGGATACCCGGTGGATATACTGTATTTGTCAGAAAACAGGATAAAAGCCGAAGCAGAAATCCAGCTATGAAAGAGCGCATTCTTTATAATTATTATAGCCAGAAAATTGGGCAGATAACGTCAATAATAAAAAAAGAGGAAGTAGTTGCCGTTAGGCAGATATGAGCGTGTCAATAAACCCCGTACCGATCAATTGAATTTCGTAGTCTGCTGCGGTTTCGTACAGTTGCTATACTAAAATTGGCCAATTATAGGCGTTTTCGTGCAACTGTTCGCCCCGATGCAGACAACTGAAAAGCCAATTATCAGTACTTAGTCGTTAAAATTGACTTTGTTGACAGTATGGTAGCTGCCGTTAGGCAGATATCCTCTTTATTAAAAATTAGAAGCGCCATTTACCTTGCTTACGGTCGCGGGCGACCTCCAGAAAATAATGATCCATCTGTGAAGCGGCTTCCGGGTTAAAAGCAATTTTGGCCCCCTCAACATCCAGATCATCGCCAAGGATCAGGCGGTCGTTGTTCTGGACTCCCAGTAAAATCCGGTGGGCTGACTGCATGGGGGTCTGGGCGTAATCGGGAGCGGCCGTATCGCCAAAAATAGCGGTGGCCGTGGTGCCCGGGGTGGCGGTGTTGACCTTGATATGATCATCCCAAAGTTCATAGCGCAGGGTCAGGCCCATCATGCACAAGGCTGATTTGGTGGCCGCATACATGGACTGCAGGGCCATGGGCGACCAGGCGATTCCGGAAATGGTATTGACAATCTGGCCGCCGCCCTGACTTTTCATAATGGGCAGAACATGGCGGATGCCGTAGATGGCGCTGTAGAAATTAAGGGCAAAGCCTTTTTCCCAGTCCTGGTTGGTCAGTTGTTCAAAGGCTCCGCTGAGACCGGCACCGGCATTGTTAAAGAGCAGATCAATTTTTCCGCCGAAAAAATCTGCGGCCTGATCAATCATCCCTTTGACGTCATCTTCCTGGGTAACATCGCATAAGATCCCGATGACCTGGCCGGGAAAAGCCTCTTTTAGGCGGTTGGTCTGAGTCTCCAGATTGTCCTTGTTAAAATCGGCGATGACGACCTGCCTGGCGCCGTTGATGAGCATGGTTTCGGCCAGAGCGTTACCGATTCCCGATGCGCCACCGGTGACTATGGCTGTTTTGCCTGAAAAATACTGATCAAAATTCATTTTCTTCCTCCTGTAAATTAAATTTAATGAATAACCTGAAAAGCCAAATGTCTGTTCTCGTGCGAAAAATTAACGTTGATTTCAGGTTGAAGCCGTTGTTTTATTCCGGTTGTCGATAACGCAATAGAATCAGCCAAACCAGCCCTTTAACCAGAACGGCCGTATAAGCTGTTCGAATAAAGAAAAACTGGAAAAAATTCAACGATTGAAAATTAAAAAAACTGAGAATCAGGCTATAAACGCCTGTCGTCAATAGAATAATCGGGAAGCACAAGGCCAGGGCCAGCAGCCAGGGCTTAGAAGGCAGATGTTTCAGCCAGGGAATGGGCTTTTCAAAGGCTGGGACCGCGCCGTTTTGAATACCTGCAAGAATATTATTGGCAATCGGGGGGATGACCATAAAGGTGATGATTATTCCAGAAATGGGGCCGCTGACAATCATGCCATTTAAAAGGGTTGGCGCAATCATCACATAGTCAGTATCAGTAATAATGGTTCCGCCCAGTAGCAAGCCGATGGCCATGTTTGTGCCAAAGTCGGTAATCCAGCTGTTGTATAACTCCTGAAAATAGGCAATATGGGGAATGGGGATTTTGATAACAGCGGTGGCCTCCGGGTCAGTCGTTAAATTGGTGAATTTGGAAATAACATCTGGCTGCAGAAACCGAAAAACCGCAATCTCCAGAATTTTAGCACTGAGAAAAGTGGTGTACAGGAGTTTCAGCACCAGCATCTGATAAAAATTGAGGACCATAAAATCATAGAAATTAAAAATCAGGCCATTGAGCAGAGGCGTCAGGAATCCAAAAAACAGGGCGCACAAAGAAGCAAACAGATAGGGATTTTTAGGAAGCATCATCATTAGGCGGCTGTGGGGAAGATTTTCGGCAAAGGTCTGATTAAATTGACGTTTTTTCAAAAAATAATTAACCAGAAAGACATTGATGGCCGAAGTCAGCACACCACAAATAAGCCCGTCAATCAGTACATCCCTAAGGGTGAAAGGCTTTTGCCAGTTAATTAAGCACATGAGGATGAGATTAATGAGCAGGGTGATGAGTATTGAAGAGATAGTATTCAGATAGGGCAGGCTCTGTTTCGTTTTCATTTTCGCCTCGGCTGAAAGATAGATTGTTTATTTAAAGTATTACCCTAAAAAAAGAGGTCGTTAACACATAAAAATATTTTTTGACCAGAATAAAAAACTGCAGCTCCAGAAATTCTGAAGCTGCAGTTTTTTGAAAATTGGCCTATTGATAACTTTGATTACTCTTTGTCGTCAGTCATTGCCATTGCTTAACGCTGGTAGGCCTGACTGGCGTTACAGATGTAGACAGTAGTTGTTGCTGCCGACCCCTCTCCTTCACTAGTAAATCCGCAGATTTTATAACCGGCTGGAATGGTTGGGGCTGTAATTTTTACAACCTCATGATCATTTAAATTACTATCGGCATTAGCCAATAGCAGCTGATTATTGGCTGCATCCTGGAAAACAAAATAAGTGGCACTCATACCATTTGAGGCAAAAATTGCAGAACAAGAACCTAGCAGGGGCATGTCTTTTATATTATTAGCACTATAGGGGGCGTCATTAAAATTCGTGTAGTAAATAGTGTCGCTGCCTTGCTGATAGTAGGCCGCACCGTCGAGATAAGGCTGCAAAGCGCTGGTGTCATAAGTCCATATAGAACCAGCACTATTACCCCCTGCCAGGGGGTAATCTTTACCCTCTGGCTCGTAAACAGTTTTGGAACTGTATAGACTCCAATTGCCATCTGATCCTAGCGTATTATATTTCGTATCACCTAAGGTATCTCCATTTTTAGAAGCATCCGTATTTACTTCCAAGATATAAGTAGCAGCAATACCAAAAATCTGATAACCTGCTTCTGGTTCAGGGCCATTTGTATTAGCGTCCTGGAAGGCTCCCCACGCCCCATTATAGGTCGCTTTTTGAACGGTAAAGACGCTCGGCTCCGCGACGATTGCCGGGAAGGTAATGGTTATATCTACCAATGACAATGAATCGGTGACCGCATTATTGCTGACACTATCAGCTCCCGCATAGCTAAAGTGATTGGCTTCAAGACCATTAAAGGTATAGCCATCACAAGCTGTCAGGGCAAATGCGGCCTGATAGACGCATGACGCTTCAAAGGTATCAGTTCCTGCCATCACGGGCGGGTTTGGCCCGGTTGAGTCGCCATTCGCATCCTTGATTTTGTACCAGGTGATCGGACCCGAATAATACTGAAGTTGATCAATTGAGGTCGTAACCGGCATTTGACCGGCTGCTGGTGCTGTCACCAGACTGGAAAGATCCAAATCACTTATTAAGATCGGTGCGACTGTCGGCCAGGTGACGGTAACCGTCAGGGTGTCATTCGCGCTGCTAACGGTTGAAACGACAGCTGAAAGACTTCCGCCGCCTAGATTGCTGACCGTAATATCTGCATTCGTAATGCCGCCGTTGAACTGGCAGTTTTCTTTTGCGGTATAAACATATTGGGTCTGGTAGTCGTAGCGCGTGTTTTGATTATAAACAAATTTTTCAGTTGAATCGGTTATTTTGATGAAGGCGTCACTCGACCACTAGCCCTTTTCAACCAGCTGACAGCCAGGCTGCTGCCGGAGTCAATCGAATTCGTGCCATTTTCGATGGCATTTGTATTAACCGGCGCTGGGGTATCGATGGTTAGGCTATTAAGAATCCCCGTCGTTTTCGGCCAGATGACCGTAATGGTCAGGGTGTCATTGGTGCTTGCGACACTGCTGATTTCCACATCGGATATTGTCCCACCGTTTGTGATTATGATTTCATCAGTAGTAAGATTGATATCGAATTTATAATTAGCATCTGCCTTATACACGTATTTTGACCGATAGATATGAAGGCCGCTAAATTGATCGCCGGCACTGGCGGCGGCAAAGGCGCCACCATCGACTGACCAGCTAACGACTGGATTGCTGGCATGGTCAAGGTTATTCGTTCCAGCTGCGATTGAATTTCCAGTTACTGGCGCAAGGGTATTAATCGTTACTTTATTTGTCTTATCAATCGTCGCAATGGTGGATGGCCAGGTAACTGTGATGGTCAGGGTATCATTGGTTTTGCTGATGCTGCTTACCGCTGCGGTAACGCTTCCTGTGCCAAGATTAGTCACCGTGATAGTTGACGTTGCTGTCCCCACAGTGTTTTCAATATCTTTGTCAAAGCGGTAGTTTGCATCCGCCGCATAGACGTATTTGGTCTGATAGGCAATCGGGGCACTAAATTTGTCACCGGCATTGGCGGCTGTAAAGTTAACACCGTCATCAGCCGACCAGCTAACGACCGGACCGGTCGCATGGTCAATGGTAGAGGTCCCATTAGATAGTTCATTTCCTGTTACTGGTGCTTGCGTATTAATGTTTATAGCACTTATTTGACCAGCAATGACAAGGTCATCCGACACCGCCATGCCGCTGCCGGCAATATCGGGGGTGGTGGCAATAACAATCAGATATTTGCCAACATCACCACCAGTCACCGTATAAACTGTTCCGCTTCCTATCTCCGTGTCGGCAGCCGCATCATAACTTTGATCATCCGAGCGATACCACTTGTAGGTCAAATTGGTTTGGGTAGCCAGGCTTCCCGGTGTGACCGTTAACGTATCGCTAGGACGATAGGGCCCAGCGGCGATAATGTCCGGGGCCCGCTTTGACTCGGAGTCACCGAACCGCCACCACCGCCGCCACCACCGGGAGTGGG
The DNA here is from genome assembly GCA_030156895.1 of Eubacteriaceae bacterium. GTDB lineage: Bacteria > Bacillota > Clostridia > Eubacteriales > Eubacteriaceae > Acetobacterium. Next base: position 18,279 of record JASGLP010000030.1, read on the forward strand.
TGTCGGCAGGTCGGGCATGACCGGCGGAACATCCAAATTATCTTCTTCCTGCCACTGGTCCGGTCGTTTTTCAAAAACAACCCCATTGGCATTGACACTGGCATTTCTAACCCGACCATTGCCCAAAATTTCTGATGTCGCGCCAATTTCCAGGTTGCCGATTTCTGTTCCGGTGCCAACTGTGACCCGACTGCCCTGGGCTTCTTGGGCCACCCTCATGGTTCCAACGGAGGTGTCATCGCCCGCCAGAATAACTTGAGCGCCTGGCGCATAGATCGTCACGCTGTCGTACTGACCATCAATAATAACCGTATCATCGACTGCATCCTCCGCAATGATCAGAGGCATGCCGTTTTCATCCAGGACATCGGTGGTTACAATACGCAGCTGGCCGGTTGCCAGTTTCTGAATAATAATGTTTTTATACTGACCACCATTAATATGAATACTGTGAATACCGCCCCCCGCGAAAACGGGTATCGCCATCTACAGTGATTTCATTAAGGGTCACATCCCCATCGCCGACATCTTCAGTGACAATCAGATTGCCAGTCAGTTTCATGTTTTGAAGGGTTACCCCGTCGGCCATGATAATGACATCCTGATCGACGGTTTCCAGGCCATCAGACGGACCATAAACCCCAGCTTGGTCATAAACAATCGCATTAGGGATGTTTTCCAGCAAGTCAACAGCGGCCTGAATGGTGGCAACCGCCCCATCCACCTGTTCCTGATCATTTTGGTCAGTCATTTGGTTTTCGCTTAAAGCCGTCTGCAGATGATCCCAGGAATAAGTCGTATAGTCGGCCTGGTTAAAAGCGGCGATCTGATCAAGCAGGCCATTGTAAGCGGTCAAATCAGAGCCTTTTTTAACAATTTTTACTTGCAGTTCTTCCAGCCGCAGGCCAGACCCGGTGGTTCCCATTTCCTGGCCGTCTTTGACCCAGTCCCATTCGTCGTTTTCGGTTGGGATATTGCCAACGTTTTGGACATGTCCGCGATAGTAAACGTCATAGTCGTCGAGCCCCTCCAGCCATATTTTAATGGATTCAACCCGCAGGCTCTGGCCTGCCGTTCCGGCAAAAGCACCATCTTTGACCGGCTCCATCCAGCCGATATTCTCCACATGAACCTGATAACAGATGCTGGCACCCTCCGGCAGGTCACCGGTTAATTCAATCCAAAAGCCTTCCATCCGGAGTCCCTGACCCCTGGTTCCGATCGCTTCCGGACCGCTGATAAAGCTGCCGTCTGGTGTTGGCATATTGCCGTAGTTTTCAACATGTCCCCGGTACTCAACCCCGATGAGACTATCCGTTGTTTCTGAAGCTGTCTCTTCATCAGCACCAGCCGCCAGAACCCCGGCCGGACACATTAAAAGAAGACACAACAAAAACAGAAGCGCCACTGCTCCTGTTCTCTTTCCAAACTTTCTCCCCACTTTTTCTCCTCCCGTCATGATTCGATTGTAATTAACTTAGTCTATTATAATAAATACGAATAAATATTAACAGGTTTTTGTGTTAATTTTAAAAAAAGCGGGGGATAAAAGCATGGTTGTGCAATAATTATTCATGTGTTCGGTGGGTGGCTTGTTTTTAGTTAATATGGAAGGGTTCACCCCCTGTTGATATTATAGCCAGAAAGCCTTGCGGATTGCAGGCCTTCGTCATAATGCACAAACGAGCCGCCGACCTTTGGCGTTATGAACATGGTATTTCGGAAAAATATGAGATAAACTATGAAAAGAAACTAATCAATAGCTAGATCACAGTGCAAATTAATAAAATAAGTTGTTCGCTGCTCAGATGTTTAAATAAATCATGTCTTTTGCATAAGTGTTACATTGGTAACACCTTTTTAAGCGCCTTTCCGATATCATTAAGGCAGAAAATGAAGGGAGACGAAAGCATGGATGTTTTTACAATCGCTTTTTGGGGCCTTGGGATTATCCTGTTTGTCTGGTCGCTGGTAAAAAGCCGGGAAAAAGCCAAGGAAGCTATTAAGAAATCCCGGGGCATGATGAAAAACATGATCGGTGATATTATCGCGATCATCTTTATGATCGGATTGATTCTGACTTTTATTCCGCCCCAGACCATTAAGGAATTGCTGGGATCGGGCAATCTCTGGCTGTCCACGGTGGCGGCAGCTCTGGCCGGATCGGTCACCTTAATCCCGGCCTTTGTGGCTTTTCCCCTGGTGGGGTCGCTGGTGGATTCGGGGGCCAGCATCGTGCCCGGTGTAGCCTTTTTAACCACCTTAACAATGGTGGGTCTGGTAACCTTTCCCCTGGAGAAAAAGGAGTTTGGCACGCAGTTTGCGGTAACACGTAACGCTTTGAGTTTTGTGGCGGCGGTATCCATTGCGCTGCTGATGGGGGTGATCATATGACCATGATTAAGAAAAACTGGCTGCCGATTTTAGTTGGCATGATCTATCTTTTGCTGATTGTATTCAGAAGTGATCTGGCTCTGGCAGCCTGGGAAAACAGTCGTTATTATCTGCTTGAAATGGTGCAGATTCTGCCGGTGATTTTTCTATTGACGGTGGCCATTGACGTGCTGATTCCCCGGGAGTGGATCGTCAAAAGACTGGGCAGCGACTCGGGCATGATCGGTTATCTGTTTGCCCTGGCTTTTGGCAGTTTATCGGCGGGACCGATTTACGCCGCTTTCCCCATCGCCAAAACCCTTTATCAGAAAGGGGCCAAGGTTGGCAATATTGTTGTCATTTTAAGTGCCTGGGCAGTGATCAAGGTGCCCATGCTGGCCAATGAAGTAAAATTTCTGGGACCGGAATTTATGGTGGTGCGGTGGTTTCTGACGGTGGTGTTCATTTTGCTGATGGCCCTGGTGATCGAAAAAGCGGGTGTAAAAATTGTCGCTGAAGAAGAAGGGATTCAGGCGCCGGTGGCGGTAAAAAGTGATTACTGTATTGGCTGCAGCGCCTGTGCCCGCAAGATGCCGGAGATTTTTGTCATGCAAGAGGGCAAGGCGCTGGTGCAGCAAGACCTGTCGCTGGATCAGGAGCAGAAAAATCAGCTGGCGCTTGTGGCACAAAAATGTCCCACCCAGGCAATTGCCGTCAGGCAACAGGAATGAGCCCTTTTCGGGGTCAGATTAGAGGAGAAAATCGGGATCAAGGATGGTGATGGTTTTCTGATCGAAGTCAATCAGGCCTTCATCCCGCATCCGGCCAAGTTCCCGGGATAAAGACGTCCGGCTGATGCCAAACATTTCGGCTAAAGCTTTTTTAGACAGGGTCAAGCGGATCCGCTGGCGCTTTTGCAGCTGGCTTTGCCGACGCAGATAGGTCATGATGCTCTGGCGGATGGTGCGGCTGACGCGGTTTTTCATTTTGGTGCCAATCAGGACGGATAAATCCGAAATGATTCGCAGATAGACCATCATAAAATCCGGATAAGCTTTAAGCAAATCAGCTAGAATGGCCTTGGTCAGGATTAGAACCTGGGTGTCCTGGCGGGCTGTGATGGTCATGGGGTAGTGATCGGTGGCGGCAAAAATCAGATTGGCGCCGATGATGTCACCCCGGTGAAAATAATTGACGGTCATCAGGTCGCCGTCGATGCCGATGCGTTCGACCACGATTTGGCCGCTTAAAATAATTTCAATCCGCTGGCAGTTTTCACCTTCCAGATGGACGATTTCATTTTTACTGTAGGTCTGCCGGCTGATCGTGCCGTCACTGAGAAGCTGGGCCATGATGGCCGGCGGCAGGGCATTAAGAATGGGAATATGATAAATTTCTGAATTGGACATAGCATACCTCACAAAATAATGATACGACCGGACAGGTAATATGACAGACGAAACGTCCCCTTGTCATGATGCCCTTGTCATGCCCCTGGCTGCGGTTGTTTTTATTTTAGCACCTTGGCCTTTGTTCTGGCAAGGATGGATTCTGGTCAGACTGTTGCAGATGTAACAGATTTTTGGGTATGACTCTTATATAATAAAAAAAAGAAAGCGAGGCAGAAAAATGATTGAAAAAGTACATCAATATTCCACTAGTGATGAGAAGGCGGTGGAAAAGCTGATTATGGACGATAATGTGAACTATATTCACATGGTATTCGGAAAAGGGGAGGGCCTGCCGGAGCATTATTCCAATTCCAATGTTTATATGAATGTGATCCGGGGGACGCTGACCATCGGCCTGGGCGATCAGGAAGCCCACGACTATGAGAAGGGAACGCTTTTGGAGATTCCCTACAATATTAAAATGAATGTGGGCAACAGCCATGAGCAGACACTGGAACTGATTGTGGTCAAGGCGCCGGCGCCCAAAAATTATCAAGCTTAGGCGCAAGCTGCGGAGACAGGTTTTAAAAAAAGCCTGTCTTTTTTAATTGGCGAATTTAAAGCGGACTAAAGGGTATATAAAATCAGATAAGTGTTTTTCGAAAGGGGTGGGGGCTTGATAAAGGCAAGGGCAATGCTGATCGGAATCATTTTAATACTATTGAGCCAATCGTCTGTTTTGGCGTCGGATGAGCTGCTGGCGGGTGACGCCTTTGATAAGCACGCTTCGGTGATGCTTTTAATCAATTCCGCCACCGGCCAGATTCTTGATGCCAATCCGGCGGCCACGGCCTTTTACGGCTACAGTCGCGACCAACTGACCGCTATGAATATCAGTGATCTGAATACCCTTTCAGATGAGGAAGTGAAAAGCGAAATGCGGCTGGCGGCGGATGAAGATCGCAACTATTTTATCTTTAAACATCGCCTGAAAGACGGGTCGATTCGGGATGTGGAGGTTTACACCTCGCCGGTGGCCAATGTGTCGGGCGATAATCTGCTCTTGTCCATCGTCCACGATATCACCCCCCGCATGGAGGCCGAGGAGGCGGCTGCGCGAAACAGCAATATCGCCTATGCCCTGATGTTATTGGTCATGTTTTTGCTGGCGCTGACGATTTTGATTGTCAACCGGTCCCGGCTTCGGGATAATCGGGCCAGAGAAAAAATCGAAATGGAGCGGTCCCTGCTGGAAACAGTGCTGGATGATGCCGCCCTGGGTTACTGGGATTGGGATCTGAAGAATGATCGGGAATACCACAGCCATTCTGATATCGAGATGCTGGGCTATAAGACGGATGAAATATCTGATCGCCCTCAAGACTGGCAGGGCCTGATGTTTGCCCAAGACCTGAGAATTGCCCTGGGGAAGTTTTCGGAACATGTCAAAAGTCAGGGGCAAATCCCTTTTTATAACGAAGCCCGCTACCACCATAAAGACGGTTCGACGGTCTGGGTGATTACTTCCGGTCGGGTTGTGGAATGGGATGACGACGGCAAGCCCCTGCGGATGGTGGGCTGCCATTATGATATCACCCGGATCAAGGCCCTGGAGGAGGAAATCATCGATGAACGCGCCCTGCTGAAAACCATTTTGCATTCCATCACCGATGGTGTAATGGCCGTTGACAGTGACGGGAAAATCCGTTTTATCAATCCCATTGCCGAAAAGCTGATTGGATGCCCAAATAAAATGGCCAAAGGCAGGGATTTTACCGAGCTTTACAAACTGACCAATGACGCCTTTGGCCACCACACCGGCGACCAGCTCTTAATGACCGTTGCCCGGCTCTTGCAGGCGGGATGTCGGCCAAAAGATATCACGGCCCGGATTGGCGGCGACGAGTTTTTGCTGATCCTGCCCCAAACCTCCTATGATCAGGCCCAGCCGGTGATTGACACCATTGAAGACCTGATTGGCCAGACCAATATGGACAATGTGATCCTGTCGGTATCCTTTGGCCGCCAGACCAAGGCTGATCCCAAGCAGCTGATGGAGGAGGTTTTTTCCCAGGCGGAAGATGCCATGTACCGGCAAAAAATGACCCAAGGCCAGATCATGCGCGTCAAAACCATTCCTGACAAGGGCAGAGCGGCAGTGATCTTCAAAAAATAACTGATCCGGAATCCGCGGCTCTGCTTGAAGAGGCTCTGGCGGATTTTGTCAGCGGCAAACTATCGGCCATTAATCAGACGGTGCCCCTGGTGGATGAAGCCCTCAAAAACCGCTGGATTTTGATTAAGGGCAGCGGGGTTTACGATCTGAGTGGGAAACTGACCGATCTGACCGGGATTTTTCTGGACATCAGCCAGGAAAAGGAAAGAGCGGATTATATTGAACATTTTGCCAGACACGATTTTCTGACGGGTCTGCCCACCCGCCTGGATTTTGAGGAAAGCCTGCAGAAGGAAATTGATGCCGGCCACCAAGGCAGCCTGGTCATGTTTGATGTGGATGATTTTAAAAGCATCAATGATAGCCTGGGCCATTCCTTTGGGGATGAGATCTTAAAGCAGATCGCTGATCGTTTGCGCTTGACGGAAGATGAAAATATCTATGTGGCCCGCATGGGCGGTGATGAGTTTTTTGTGCTTTTACGCAATCTGACCGCCGAAGAGGCCATCATCAGCTGCATCGAAGACATGTATGAGCGGATCTCGGCGCCCTTTCACCTGCATGGCATTGTCGAGTACTTAAATTTCAGTATGGGGGTCACCATTTATCCCCGGGACAATAACAATATCGACCAGCTGATGATGAATGTGGATACGGCCATGTATCATGTTAAAAGAAACGGTAAAAACAATTATCAGTTTTATGAAGAATCCATGAAAAAGGATTTGCCGGAAAAGCGAATCGCCATCAACTATTCGGCCAAGCAGATGCGGGACAAGGGCTATCTCCAATATCTGAAAAATCTGCTTGAAGAATATGGCATCAAGCCCGAAAATTTAGAGATTGAAGTGACCGAAGGCATCCTGCTGGAAAAAACGGAAAGCAATATGGATTTTCTCAGGGAAGTCCGCCGCCTGGGTCTGCGCCTGGCCCTGGATGATTTTGGGTCCGGCTATTCCTCCCTGTCTTATCTGACCTTTTTGCCGGTCAATAAAATCAAGCTGGATAAATCGATTAATGATAAATTTCTGGGGATGGAAAATATCCAGGTTATGCAGAGGATTATCTCCCTGGCCCACAGCCTGGATCTTTCCATTACGGCAGAGGGGATTGAGGAAGTAGACCAGTTTCAAAAACTCAAGACCTGTGGCTGGATACGATTCAGGGCTATCTTTTTGCCAGACCGCAGCCGGCCCGGGAGATGGAAAAAATTTATAATCAGGTTTTTGCGGTTGATGGGATGGATGTCTGAAGCATCAGGCGGTTTTGTTCAACAAACTGAAAAAAATCGCGAAAAAAGAAAGTTTTTTCAATTGAATGAAAAAACTTTCTTTTATTTGCCTGGTAAACTTAGAGAGAGACAATCAGGGATACAGGACTGCTGCCATCAGTGCCCGTAAATTCCAGTGACAGACCGGAGATGATGCCATCTTTGAGCCAGACACGGGTTACGGTCACACCGCCGCCGTAGCTATTGCTCATTGACTGCTCAATCCCGTCACTGCCAAGAATTGTTTTGACTTCATCGTAGGTCATGCCCTGGGTAATTTGGGAAGCCTGTTCCTCGGTAATTTCATTTTCTTTTCCGATTGCATTCATGTATTCAGCCGTTTTAGTTCCGTAAATCATTTTGGTCAGGACTTCATTGGTATCGCTGTCTGATAAAATGGTACTGAAACCAACCGAAACACTGTAGCCGTCCTCGTCTGTATAGACATAGATGTCGGAGGTCAATTCTTCCGGTGTGACCCCTAAAGCGGCATCAACCTCTTCTTTTGTCTGACCCATTTCAACCTTGTTGTATAAAGCATAGGGATCGCCCTGGGACTCGGCATCACTGCTGCCGTCCGAACTGGAACTGCCGCTGCTTTGTCCGCAGCCGCTAAAGAGCAGGCTGATTAAAGAAATCAGCATAACAGATAAAGCAAAACCTTTAAATCGCTTCATTTTAATCACTCGCTTTCTTTTTATTTTCCTTCCCGATGTGTCAATATTGATATTCCCCAGAAATTGCCTTTCAATCAGCCATGGGACGTAAAAAATTTGTCACTTTTTAAGTCACACGTTGATTATTTTGGCAGGATCCGATAAAATTAGAAGAGCGAAAAATAATCGTTTAAAAGGCGGAATTTTGACTGGATTAATTATAGCGCGCGAGCCGTCGGTGAGAACTGACGGTTTTTTTGCGTGATGTAAATAAAGCGAATGAAATTTGCGTGAAAAAATCCATGATGGGGACTTGTTTTATAAAACAACTTCCGAAATAAAAAATGTGAAAGGAGCGCCAATGTCAGCCTATGAAATAAACAGATATCCGGTCAGAAACTGTCTGACCGGGAATGACAATCAAATCATCGGTCAGCTGAAACAGGCGATTGGAACCGCCCGACAGATCGACTTTAATGTCTCCTTTCTGATGGCTTCGGGGGTGCGACTGGTGGTGGATGACCTGAAAGCGGCGGCCGACCGGGGTGTCCCGATTAGGATACTGTGCGGGTCCTATCTGAACATTACCCAGCCGGAAGCGCTTTATCTCTTGAAAGACGCCATCCCGGCGGGTCTGGATCTGCGTTTTTATGACGAAAAAAACCGATCCTTTCATCCCAAGGCCTATTTTTTCACCTATGCGGATTACCAGGAGGTTTATGTGGGCTCGTCCAATTTGTCAAAATCGGCCCTGACCACAGGGATTGAGTGGAATGTCCGCTTTGATTCCCGCCTCCAGCCGGCAGACTGCGCCTTTTTAAAAAACGCCTTTGAGGATCTGTTTACAAATCATGGGCTAGATATTGATGATGAACGCTTAAGAGATTATGCCAAAAGCTGGATCAGACCCCAGGTCTATAAGCAGCTGGAAGCAGCGGCGGATGAAGAAGACCGGGGGGATGATCAGGTATCGCTAAACCGGGTGGCTCAGCCGGCCACGGCCTATCAGCTGGATAGGCAGCCGCCGCCCCTGATTGCCTTTCCCCAGCCCAAAGATGCCCAGATAGAAGTCCTCTATGCCCTGAAAAACGCCCGATCCGAGGGTCAGGATCAGGGTCTGGTGGTGGCCGCCACGGGGATCGGCAAAACCTTTCTGGCGGCTTTTGATTCCAGGGATTTTAAGCGGATTCTCTTTGTCGCCCACCGGGATGAAATTCTGGCTCAGGCCCAGGCGACTTTTAACTGCGTCCAGCCGGGCCGGACCAGTGGCCGATTTGACGGCAACCAAAAAGACAGCCAGGCTCAGATGATCTTTGCCTCGGTCACGACACTGGGCAAGGCTGACTGGCTGAATCCGGACTATTTTGCCCCGGACGCCTTTGACTATATTATTATCGATGAATTTCATCATGCGGTGGCCGATTCCTACCGTGCTATTCTCGATTATTTTAAGCCGGCTTTTCTGCTGGGCCTGACCGCCACACCGGAGCGGCTGGACAATCAGGATGTCTTTGCCCTGTGTGACTATAATCTGGTCTACGAGCTGCGGCTCAAAGAAGCCATCAACCGGGGTTTTCTGGCCCCCTTTCGCTATTATGGAATCTATGATGAGATGGATTATGATCAGGTGGGGATCAGAAATGGGCAATATATCGAAGCCGAGCTGGAAGCCCTGGCCAGTGTGGCCAGACGGGGCGATCTGATTGTTGCCCACTATCAGAAATATCAGTCCCGGCGGGCTCTGGGCTTCTGCATCAGCCGCAAACACGCCCTTTTTATGACCGGATATTTTCGGAAACGGGGCATTGCCTGCTGCGCGGTGATCAGCGGCGGCTCTGACCAGTCGGATCTGACCTGCCAGCGGGATGTGGCGGTCAAAAAGCTCAAAACCGGTGAGATCCAGGTGATTTTTTCGGTGGATATGTTTAATGAAGGCCTGGATATCCCGGAACTGGACATGGTCCTGTTTCTGCGACCAACCCAGTCGCCCACGGTTTTTCTCCAGCAGCTGGGCCGAGGGCTTAGGAAAAGCCGGGACAAAGCCTATGTCAATGTGCTTGATTTTATCGGCAATTATAAAAAGGCAAACCTGATTCCTTTTCTGCTGACCGCCGGCCAGGCGCAAAAGACCGGGGCAAAAGGCGGTTTCAGTCTACCTCGGGAAGAGGATTTTCCATCCGACTGCATCGTTGATTTTGATTTCCGGCTGATTGATCTGTTTAAAAAGATGGAAGCGGACGGGAAGAAAGCCACCGACCGGATTGCCGACGAGTTTTACCGAATTTGGTATCACTGCAATCACCGGCCGTCCCGGACCGAGTTTTATGTCTATCTGGACAGTGACCTTTACCGGATGATCAGAAGTCGCAAAGAGCTCAACGTCTTTAATAATTATCTGGGCTTTCTCAAACAACTTGGTGAAGAGACTGAGGAAGAAAAGGCTTTGATCGGGAGTGTCGGGCATGATTTTCTGAAAATGGTGGAGACAACTGATATGAAAACTAATTACAAAATGGTAGTGTTTTTGGCCTTCTGGAATGAGGGAAGGATGAAAATCCGGGTGACTGAGGACGATCTGGTCAAAAGTTTCTGGTCCTTTTATCAGAAGTCCTCTAACCGGAAAGATCTGCTGCGTTATAAAGGCAACCATGATTTTGAAAGCTGGGACAGGAAGAAGGTCGTTGATTTGATGGATAAGAATCCTGTTGCAAGGCTATGTGAAGCCAAACATGGATTCTTTAAAAAGGATGGGAAGCATGTCTGCCTGTCTGACAATATGAAAACCTTTGTTGGTAATCCGACCTTTGTTAACCACTTTAAAGATATTATCGACTACCGGACCACCCGTTTTTACCGGGAACGGCTGGAAAATCTCAACGTATAAAGGAGCCACCATGAACGAAACCCTTAACTATTACAATCAGACCGCTAAAGATTTCGTGGCGGACACCGTCTCCGCCGATCTTTCTCAAATCCACCAGCGCTTTTTAAGCTATCTGCCGGCAAATGCCACTATCCTTGATCTGGGCTGCGGTTCCGGTCGGGACGCCAAGGCTTTTATTGAGGCCGGATACACGGTAACGGCGGTGGACGGCGCCGAGGAATGCTGTAAGCTGGCTGAAACCCTGATTGGTCGGCCAGTTGACTGTCTGCTCTTTGATCAGCTGGAAGAGGACAGCCAGTTTGACGGCATCTGGGCCTGCGCTTCTTTACTGCATGTACCCTTTGCTGAGTTGCCGGACATTTTTAACCGCATCGTTACGGCTCTGAAACCCGGTGGCACTTTCTACGCTTCCTTTAAGTACGGAGATTTTGAGGGCATGCGGGGCGGCCGGTATTTTACCGACCTCAACGAAGAACGCCTGGCTAAGCTGATGGAAAAGGTGGAAGGGATGGCGATTGTTGAGACTTTTTTGACCGGAGATGCCCGGGTTGGCAGAGGGGATGAGCAGTGGTTTAATTTGGTGGGGGAGAAGGAGTAAGGCACGTACATGTTAAAAGCAGGCTTATATGAAACAGTCCTAACTGAATCGTTAAATGAAGAACTTGAACAAGCGGACTATCACCAAGAAATTGCTTCCATTGATAAGGCCGAAGCGGCAAAAATAATGGCTAAACATTTGGCTGAGACAATAGAAAATAAATTAAAAGAAATAGGTGATCGGCAGGGACTGCAAGAACAAATTCACTTCGCTAACGAAATGATGCAAATCCTTGACGGCGATGCTATTCTTGAACCAGGCCAGCAGTTAATGGGGCTCGTAAAGAAAGAAAATTCACTCTACGCTATTGATCAAAAAACGAAACTGACCCGCCCAGAAACTTCGCTTTCGATGAGTTCGCTTTTTACAGGCGCGATTCATGAACCCCAACTTTATTCAGAATTAAACAAAGAAATTGCCGGCAGCGATACCATATTTTTGCTAGTTTCTTTTATCAAATGGAGCGGCTTGCGATTAATTATTGATGAGCTGAAAAATTTTACAAATCGCGGCGGGAAACTAAAGATTGTCACAACCTCTTACATGGGGGCAACAGATATTAAGGCCATTGAAGCCCTAGAGGCCCTGCCAAATACAGAGATTAAAATATCTTACGATACAAAGCGTACACGGCTTCACGCTAAAACATATGTTTTTATCCGACAGACGGGTTTTTCGACGGCTTATGTGGGATCATCGAATCTATCCCATGCAGCGATGTCTACTGGCTTAGAATGGAATGTGAAAGTAACGGCCAAGGATCTGCCGGAAACGATTGAAAAAATAATGGCCACTTTTGATAGTTATTGGAATAGTTTAGATTTTTTAAGTTATCAAAAAGATGATCAACCGCACCTTGCAAAAGCTTTGCGATCCGAAAAAAAGGGTAGTGAGGATAAACTGTTTTTTATGGATATCCGGCCCTATCCCTATCAGCAAGAAATTCTGGATCAGCTTGAAGCAGAACGAAGCATCCGTGGTTATTTTAGAAACCTCATCGTTGCGGCAACGGGAACCGGAAAAACGGTTATTTCAGCCTTTGACTATAAGCAATTCTGCAAAAAAAATGTGAAGAAAAGTCAACGACTGCTTTTTATTGCTCATCGCGAGGAAATATTATTGCAAAGTATCCAATGTTTTCGCACCGTCTTGCGGGATGAGAATTTCGGTGATCTTTTTGTTGGTAATAATCGGCCAACTCAGATAGAACATTTGTTTATGTCAATCCAGACCTTCAATGCCCAGGATTTTTGTAAAAAAACGAAAGCGGATTTTTATGACTATATCATCGTTGATGAGTTTCATCATGCGGCGGCGCAAACTTATCAAAGCCTATTAGATTACTATCAACCGCAAATTTTATTAGGCTTGACTGCAACCCCAGAACGAATGGATGGCCGCGATGTTTTATGTTATTTCGATTATCGAATTGCTTCGGAAATCAGACTCCCAGAAGCAATTAATCGAAAATTACTCTCGCCCTTTCAATATTTTGGGGTAACAGATAGCATCGATTTAGACAGTGTGCGTTGGCGTCGCGGTGGCTATGATCAGCAGGAATTATCAAATCTTTACACCATGGATTTACTGGCTGCCAATCGGCGCGGTGACCTCATTATCGAATCCCTTAACAAATATGTGACCGATTTAGACGAAGTTCGCGGCGTAGCTTTTTGCGTTTCCCAAGATCATGTCAGTTTTATGGCAAAACTTTTTAATGAAAAGGGAATATCTGCAATGGCTTTGACAAGTCAATCCTCAGATGCTGAACGAAAAACGGCTAAAGTTAGGCTTCTAAACGGTGAGATAAAGATGATTTTTGTCGTGGATCTCTACAATGAAGGCGTTGATATCCCCGAAATAAATACCGTCTTATTTTTGCGACCAACCCAGAGTTTAACCGTTTTTATTCAACAGTTGGGCAGGGGATTAAGGCTTTCAGAAAATAAGGATTGCCTAACGGTACTGGACTTTATTGGCCAAGCCAACACCCGTTATAATTTTGAAGAAAAATTTAACGCCCTGCTTTCAAATACAACCAAAAGTTTAAAAAGTGAAATCGAAAATGGTTTCGTAAACGTACCAAAGGGCTGTTATATTCAACTGGAGAAAAAAGCAAAAGAGTCAATTTTAAATAACATCACTAAATCTTTTGATAGAAAAAGTGGATTGATTTTAAAAATTGCCACTTTTACTGAGGATTCTGGGCTGGTCTTGAATTTGAAAAATTTTATTACTTATTACCATTTGGACATCAATCGGATTTATCAAAAGGGAAATTTTTCAAGGCTATGTGTTATAGCTGGTCTCAAAAATGATTTTGATGAACCTTTGGAAAAGACAATAAATACGGCCTTTCAGCGTATTTGTAACTTGGATTCACGGCGATTGATTTCTTTTATCCTGGAAGTTTTACCGCAAATTGAAAATCGAAAGTTTTCAGATGCCGAAGAAAGAATGTTAAAGTTGTTTCATTATGCGGTTTATGATAAGACTTGCAGTGAATGTGGTTTTACAAATTTGTCTGAGGGTCTGCGACAAATAAAAGAATCAGCAGTCTTATATCAAGAGTTAATGGAACTTTTAAAAATACGGTTAGAACAGATTGATTTTGTCGACGAGCCGCTGGCCCTAGATTTTGACTGTCCCCTTGATCTTTATTGTTCTTACACCACAAAACAGGTTTTAGCAGGTTTTGATTATGAACAATCGGGAAACTTTAAGGAAGGCGTAAAATATTTTCCCGATAAAAAAATTGATGTGTTTTTCATCACCTTAAATAAGTCAGATAAGGATTATTCGCCAACGACCATGTACCAGGATTACTCAGTGAATGATAGACTCTTTCATTGGCAATCGCAAAGTATCACAGCAGAAAGTTCACCGACTGGCTTGCGTTATCAGCATCATCTTGAAAACGGATCAAAAGTTTTGATTTTTGTACGGGAGTTTAAAAAGGGACGCAATGTTGCTGCGCCTTACACTTGTTTGGGTCTAGCTGATTATGTGAGCCATGAAGGCTCAAAACCGATGAATATTCTATGGCGTCTACATAAACCTATTCCAGCGCGGTTTTTAAAGAAAACAAATAAATTAATTGTCGGATGATTCTAATTGATTGGAAAAAAACTACGAAATAAACCAACCCTTTCTGAATAAGTTTTAGAGGTAGTCGTGAAAGTACTTAATGAGGTGGATTTTGACAGGCAGATTGTTTCTGTTTATCCATAGTGGTAGAAAACTAATGTTCTCTATAAAAAAATGTAATAATAGAATTGTGTCGATAAAAACCATCTGAATATAATAGGCAAAAAATGAAAATAATTTCATAACCCACACTTATTTCTCAATTTCATGTCAAGAGAAAATTTTTACCATGCAAAAAATACGTAAAAATATACAATTTGTATTTTAATAAAAATATTCCAAAATTATTTAAAGCCTGTATTATGCTGCATTATCGTGTAATACGGGCTTTAAACCCCTTGTCGAAAAAAAGACGGACAATCAGCTAAATAATAGGCGATAAGAATTTATCCAACTTTTAAGCGGCCTGGGATCAGCAAAAAAAGAAAGTGCAACTTTCTTAATCGGCCAAACGTATTGAATTTATAGAAAATGTTAGTATAATTAACCCATATTCCGGAATACTTGAAAAAACATTGAAAAACGAGGAAGAATACATGAATATTTTAAAAACCAGTAACTTGTTATATCACTATCGGGATAATCGGTCGGTGAAAGAAATAGCCAGAAAAATTGGGGTGTCAGTGACCTCGCTTCGGAATTACGAATCGGGCAAGTCCATGCCCAGAGATGCCATTAAGGAAAAACTGGCTAGAATTTATAATAAGAGCGTGCAGGAACTCTTCTACCCGGATTTTTGATCGCGGAAAAAGTCTTTTGATAGAGCCCAAATGAAAAATTGGCGCTTTGTTGTGAAAAGTTAAAGTCGCCGGCACATGCAGGGTTCATGTAAACGTCTGCTTAGTCGTATCAATCGGCAATCCGGCGGCGGGAAGGAGTTTTTTGAAAGTCAATTTTGTAACGGAGATGACCCGCTTTAACCGTTATATTAAAACCAATCATCTGTCGAATAATGCCCAGCTTTTGTGGTTCAGGATGTTTCTGCTCTGGAATGAGACGGGCTTTGTCGATTGGCTGCAGGTGGACATGAAGCGCTTGACCAGCATGCTCAATCTGAAATCAAGGAGTAATGCGACCCGGGCCAGGGATGAACTGATCATGGCGGGGCTGCTGATTAAAAAACGTCAGGCACTCAAACAGCCCAACTGCTACCAGTTTGTATTGTTTGAGAAAAGGCCGGATTGGCAAAATAATGGTGGTCATCAAACAGGTCATGAAACGAGACCTGAAAGCGGTCATAGAACGAGACCGGTGAATAATACCCGAAAGCCTGATTTAATCGGGCGTGAAAGCGACCGCCTGTGGTCCGCCTGTGGTCAGAGTGAGCATGAAAGGAGACCTGAAAGCGGTCATGAAATAGGTCACTTATATAAACAAAACGAAAACAAAGAAAATAATAAAAAAGCCTACGGCGAGTTTAAAACGGTCTGTTTGTCTGATGACACGGGGACGTTTCGTTTGTCATGTGCATCGCATATGACAAACGAAAC
>JASGLP010000031.1 GCA_030156895.1 Eubacteriaceae bacterium
TTTTACTAAAATGCAAAACGAAAAAGTACGAATAGCAGGTTAAAATGTCAGCATTAAATTTCTCATTTTAATTTGTACTAAATCTTGACATAGGACCAACATGATCCCAATGGTGAATTTGAAACTTCCGAAGACAAGCTTTATGCCTTTGGTGCCGCTGTGAAGAACACATTTGATTCTTTCGCTAAGGTAATTGTTGAATTAGAAAATTCTAATTAGGCATGAGCCGGTAGTTCGCGCTACCGGCTTTGCTTTTGATTTTGTTTTGTGCTAAATACTTATTAATTTTCATTACTCAATAAATTTAGCAAGACAATAATTAGAGTAGTACTTCGTATTCCTCAATTGTTCTCTTAACGACAATGTTTCTTCTTACGCCGCCTAAAACATCTCCAATTGTTTCTCCATTTAGTTCTTCTTCTGAAAGTTCTTCTTTGAGAATTTTTCTTACTTTTTCTGTGATGTTATTAATTTTTTTCGTGCTAACTTGCACATCAGCTCCAAAATAACCCATTTCCTCTTCACCTCCTTTCTTCCCCTGCCTTTCGGCTGGTAGTGTTTCCTTTGGTTACATAAGCGTTACCATAATTTACTTGTCAACTGTTTTTTTATTTTTTTGTTGACTTAGGTAACTTTTGATATTATTATATAAATCAAGAAAGGATGTTGAATATGAATTCGAGAATCAAAGAAATTAGAAAAAAGCTTGGTTACTCTCAAGAGATGTTCGGTTCGCTACTTGGTGTCACAAAAGCTGCAATATCAAGAATCGAAACAGGTGAGCGAGGTACCACTGATCAAATGATCCGTGCAATCGTTCGCGAGTTCAATGTTTCCGAAGATTGGTTAAGAAACGGTGGCGATCCGGATAAGATGTTTAACCCAACACCCGATGACCAGATGGCAGAACTGCGCAGCCAGTTTAACCTGGATGAACTGGATATGAAAATTGTGAATGAGTATATGAAGCTGTCGCCGGAAAACCGCACCGTCTTTAAAAGCTATTTTGTCAAAGTCTTTGGCGGTGATCTGGCTACAGAAGATGAAGAATTAGAGCTTGAAGTGGATACTTACCGGCTCGAACTCGAAGCCCAGCGTGATTTTACAACGTCCGAAGCTTCACAGACTATAAGCGAAAAAGAGGATGAGGTGGGGTAAGCATTTCATTGATGAAATCAAATACGCAATATATTACTTATTATTTTCATTGACACGTAGTATATTATGTATTATAATAAGGGTGTAGTAAGGAACGGAGGTAATCATGAAGAGTTATTCATCAAGAGACGTCATTAAGATTTTAAAAGCGGATGGCTGGTATGAAGTTGGCTGTGATGGCGATCATCACCAGTTTAAACACCCTACCAAAATTGGGAAAGCAACTGTCACCCATCCTAAAAAGGATATTCCGCTTAAGACCTTAAAGAGCATCTCCCGGCAAACAGGGGTCGAGTTTAAATAAGGCCCCTGCCTTACTCAATTTATTATGGAGGTTTGTAAAATGAAAAAACGTTATGAATTCATTGCCGTCTTTAATTATGCCGATGACGGTATATCCATTGAGTTTCCCGATCTTCCCGGCTGCCTGCCCTGCGCCGATACCACCGATGAAGCTATTAAAAATGCCAAAGAGGCTATGGGGCTGCACCTCTGGGGAATGGAACAGGACGGCGATGTTATTCCGGAACCAACACCCCTGCAGGCAATCCAACTTGAAAAAGGTGATATTCCAATTCTGATTGATGTCTTTATGCCAACTATCCGGGATCGGATGAAAACCCGTTACGTTAAAAAGACTCTGTCGCTGCCAGCCTGGCTTGCCGACCAGGCAGATGCAGAAGGCGTCAATTTTTCCAAGGTCTTCCAAAATGCTTTAATTGAATACCTTGACGCTCAAAATCCAGGCAAAACGGCATAAAAAAACGCCCTCCTGTTGACGCAGGAGAGCGACATTCATTATACCGGGGTAGCAACCCACACGACCCACAGTATGAAAATCTACACCCATATTGTATCATGCTACCCGGGTTTTTACAAGATCCGGGCATTTTTTATGTCCGAAATAGGAGGATTTAAAAAATGCAAACTGCTGTTATCTATGCCCGTTACAGTTCCGACAACCAGCGTGAGGAATCAATCGAAGGCCAGGTGGAGAGCTGCACCCAGTACGCCCAAGATAATAACATCCGGATTCTTAATACCTATGTCGATAAGGCTAAAACCGGTACCAACGATAATCGGGACGGCTTTCGTCAGATGATTAAGGACAGTGTCCGTAAACATTTTGATACTGTCCTGGTCTGGAAGCTTGACCGCTTCGGCCGTAACCGTGAAGAGATGGCCATTAACAAATCCAAGCTGCGCAAAAACGGCGTGACTGTAAAGAGCGTTAAGGAAAATATTCCGGATGGTCCCGAAGGGGTTTTAATCGAGTCGCTCATGGAGGGGCTGGCCGAATACTACAGCCTTAATCTGTCCCGGGATATCCGGCGCGGCATGCATACCAACGCGACCAAGGCCAAAGCCAACGGCGGTAATGTGGCTTTTGGTTACCGGATCGGTAAAGAAAAAGATTTTGAAGTGGTGGAAGAGCTGCGCACAGTGGTGGTAGAAATCTTCACCCTTTTTGACAATGGCTACAGTTTTGCTGAGATTACCGACATCATGAACGGCCGCGGTATAAAAACAAGCCGTGGCAATGCCTTTAACCGCAGCACCCTGCGGCCGATGCTCAGTAACGAAAAATATATTGGTGTTTATCAGTGTATGGATATCCGAATCGAAGACGCCATTCCGGCGATCATTGAAAAGGATCTGTTTTATCGCGTGCAATCTAAATTGGAGGATGTCAGCGTGAAATATCGAAAAAGAAAAAATAAGGCTAATGAAGACCTGGTTTTTATTTTAACAGGCAAAGTGTTCTGCAGAGAATGCGGCGGCTCTTACCGTGGCGAGAGCGGCACCAGCAAAAAGAAAAAAACATACTATTACTATGTCTGCGGCAACAGCAAACAGAAGAAAAAAGGCTGCCAGGCTAAGCGAATCGGTAAAGAAAAACTTGAAAAATTAATCATCGATGCGACCATCAAACATGTTTTAACGCCTGACTATATCGAAAGAATTGCCAATAATGTTGTTAAGCTGTATGAAGAACATAACGAGTCCCCATACCTGGCTAAACTGATCTGTGACCGCGCAGCTGCAGAGCAGAAAATTGAGAACATGTTAAAGGCCATTGAAGAAGGGATCTTTACGCCCTCCACAAAGACGCGCCTGGAAACCCTGGAACGTGAAGTTAATAACCTGTCTGTTTTAATTACCCGGGAACAAATAAAAAGACCGCCAATCACTAAGGATGCGGTCTTGTGGTTCTTGAATAATTTTACCCGACTTGATTACTCCGATTCTGAAAGCCAGCTGCGGCTAATCAATTCTTTAATAAACTCTGTCCTGATTGACGGAAACCAGGTCACGATTGCTTATAATTACACCAATAATGACGGAAAACCGGCATTCGCTGAGTGTTCGACTAAATCAGATTTGGTGGAGGTGAGGGGAGTCGAACCCCTGTCCGAAAGTCCATTCACAAAAGCTTCTCCGAGCGCATTCATTGATTATTTTCTCATTTCCCTCCCCCTCCAATGACAAAGTGAGAAAGAAACCAGCCTCTTAGTCGTTAAGGGTGCGAGACACTACCCAAAACGGTTCCCTGCTTCAATGAACGTCTGAACCCGAAACCACAGGTTGAACCGGGAGACGTGCGGCAGTTTGTGCCGCGGTTAGCATAGAAAGCTAATAACTGCGATTAAGCAGCTAAAGCCATTCCGTAGCTATCGTTTGTTTTTGCGTTTATATTTAGGCGCCATTTTTATCGATGATTGGCAACATCGGCTCGCTACTCAGGCTTCAAAACCCCCGTCGAAACCAGTACACCCCCAGATTATATGTCACGACGAATACTTTTTTGCATCCGTCGATTGGCATCTCGTTCAGCGATGGAATGACGTTTGTCATAATTTTTCTTGCCCTTTGCCAGGGCTAGTTCCATCTTAACCTTGCCATCCTTGAAATAAAGTTTTAAAGGTACCAGTGCATACCCTTCCCTTTGTGTCAGACCAATCAATTTTCTGATTTCCCGCTTGTGAAGCAATAATTTTCTGGTCCGAAGTGGATCCTTATTGTAAATATTGCCCTGTTCATAAGGATTGATATGCATCTGTAAAATAAACACTTCACCATTTCGGATGTCGGCATAGCTTTCCTTAAGACTGACTTTTCCCTGGCGGATTGATTTGACTTCAGTACCGGACAGTACCAGGCCAACTTCATAGGTGTCTTCAATGAAAAAATCATGTCTGGCTTTTTTATTTTGAGCGACAATTTTAATATTTTCTGCCATGGGAATCTCCTTATTTCAGGCTGGATATTAATATTACCACAGTTTCCTTAATTAATCAAGGATCTCAAAATCGATTTCGCGATTTAAGACATCTGCCCGCATCACCCGGACAGAAACCGGCTCACCAAGGCGATAAATCTTTCGCGTTCGCTCCCCTACATACTGATGCAGGTCGGGATCAAGGACATAGTAATCATCGCTTAAATCCTGCAGCCGCACCAGACCTTCGATGGTGTTGGCCAGTTCGACAAAGAGACCGAAGGAAGTCACGCCACTGATGCGGCCTTCAAAAATATCCCCCAGATGCCTGGTCATATGTTCAGTCATTTTTAGCTTGGTGATTTCCCGCTCAATGGTTTCCGCCCGTCGCTCCGTTTCAGAAGAATGCTTTGCCAACTCTTCTAAATGGTTATGCAGGTAATCTTTCGTTTTGTCACTTATACCACCATTTTTTAAAAACATTGTCAGATAACGATGAACTAATAGATCGGGATAACGTCTGATTGGTGATGTAAAATGGGTATAAAAAGGCGCCGCCAGCGCATAGTGGCCAAGATTGTGTCCTTGATAAACCGCTTGTTGCATAGTCCTGAGCATTAAAAGGGTGATGACCCGTTCTTCATCCCTTCCTTCAATTTCCTTTAAGAGATTCTGAAAATCGGTGCCGCTTGGGATCTGGTCACGACCATCCCCCAGTTTATAACCAAAACGACCAATAAAAATCCGAAAAGCTTGAAGTTTGTCTTCATGCGGTGTGGGATGATTTCTGAAAACGAAAGGCGCATCCAGCTTTGAGACATGTTCGGCTACGGTTTCATTGGCTACCAGCATAAATTCTTCGATAATGCGGTGGGAAACCAGCCGTTCCTCCACCTCAACACTGGCTGGAAAGCCGGAGTCATCGAGGATAATTTTAGCTTCCGGAAAATCAAAATTGATGGCGCCCCGGGCATAGCGCCGTTTATCTTTGAGAATGTGAAATAATGCTTCCATGCTACGTAGAGTTGGCCCAAAGGCCTTAATCGCTTCGGTTTCCTCGTTTTCTTCCCCGCTTAGCAAAGCACCGACCTGGTCATAATTCATCCTTGCTTTGGAACAGATGACCGATTTAAAAATCTCGTAGTAGACAACCTGTCCTAGGTCATTAATTTCCATTTGACAGGAAAAAGTCAGCCGATCTTCATTTGCTACCAGGCTGCAGATGCCGTTTGACAGTTTAAAAGGAAGCATTGGCACGACCCGGTCCACCACATAAACAGAGTTACCCCGCTCTGCGGCCGCATCATCAAGAGCTGTTCTGGCTTTAACATAGTGGCTGACATCGGCGATATGAACCCCCAGCAGAAAATGCCCATTAGCTAGTCTGGAAATCGAAACAGCGTCATCGAAATCCTTAGCATCTCTACCGTCGATAGTAAAAATTTCCTCCTGTCGCAAGTCCCGCCGCTTACTTAGTTCGGTATCAGAAATATAATCTGCTATACTTTTGACTTCATCGATCACTTCGAAATTAAAGTTCATGGGAATACCGTAACCGCGGATAATTGACAGGATATCAATCCCCCTGTCTTTTTCGTTGCCCAAAATTTCGACGATTTTACCTTCCGGATTTTTGTGATGATCCGGCCAGCAGGTAATTTCCACGACAACCTTATCGCCGGTTTGAGCCTGACATTTCTTATCAGAAGGGATATAAACGTCCTTACAGATGCGGTCATTATCCGGCGTAACAAAGCCAAAGTCGCGACTTTTTTCGTAGCGACCAACAAGCTGCTGATGGCCCCGTTCCAGGATTTCAACCACCTGACCCTCATTTTTTTTACCGCCGCGAATCAAGCTAATACGGACTCGATCCTTATCCAATGCCCCATTTAGATGGCTGGCTGAAATATAAACATCTTCAGAGAACAAAGAATCTTCGGGAATTAAAAATGCAAAGCCTTTCTGATGCCCTTGTAGGGTCCCAATAATTTGCGGTTGTCGGTCTTTTTTGTATTGATTTCGATCATTGGATTTATTTTTCTTTTTGGAATCTGTTTCATTTAAAATATTGGAAAGCATCTGTCGTTCTTTTTTCTTTCGCAGACCGATAAAAGCCGATAATTCATTGAAATCCATTTCCTGAAAAACCGGATCATTCATTAGTCGTCTGACAATCCGTTTGAGTTCTTTTGTTTTCATATTATTCTCCATTTCACCGCCAATGTTACGGCACAATTTTCTTGAAAATGGTGTGTGTTTAAGTAGCTACAACACTTTAAAGGCACACTATATAATTACCTATCTATTCGCTAATTTTTGTTCGCAGGTCGTAGATAATATTCATCACTTCCCGGGGGCTCATTTCGTCTAGTTTCAATTCTCTGAGAGTACCCAGCGCTTTTTCTTCGGCTGGCGAAATTGCTTTGGGCAGCTCGAAAAAGCTTAATTGGCTGGCAGAGCGTTCTTCAAAATGCGGCGGTTCCAGGTTTTGCATTTCTTTGCGCACCGTTTCTTCACCGGATTCCAGATGGGTGAGGATGGTCTGTGCCTTTTTAAGCACTGATTCAGGAAAGCCGGCCAGCTTGGCCACCTCGATGCCATAGGACTGATCAGCAGCACCGGCCTTGATCTTTCTTAAAAAGATGACACCATCGGGCGTTTCCTTTAACTGAATCGAAAAGTTCTTGATCCCTGGCTTGAGGGTTTCCAGTTCGGTCAGTTCGTGGTAATGGGTGGCAAACAGGGTTTTGGCGCCAATTACCCCATCGTCGTAGAGGTGTTCCACCACCGCCCAGGCGATACTGATTCCGTCAAAGGTTGAGGTCCCCCGCCCGATCTCGTCAAGAATAATCAGACTTTTTGCGGTGGCATTTTTTAGAATATTGGCGACTTCGGTCATTTCCACCATAAAGGTACTTTGACCACTGGCCAAATCATCGCTGGCCCCGACGCGGGTAAAAATGCGGTCAACGATTCCAATTTTGGCCGCATCCGCAGGCACAAAAGAGCCGATTTGAGCCATCAGAGTGATGATAGCCACCTGGCGGATAAAGGTTGATTTCCCCGCCATATTGGGACCGGTGATAATCAGCATTTTTTGATCCTGCCGATCGAGATAGCAGTCATTGCCGATAAAATGAGCCTGTCCAATCATTTCTTCGACCACCGGATGACGTCCATTTTGGATTTCAATTGTGTCATCATCAGTTATTTCAGGGCAAACATAGTGGTTGTTGAGAGCGGCCACAGCCAGGGAGTAAAGGGCATCAAGCTCCGCCACCTGGCTGGCTTTTTTTTGAATTCGCCCGATTTCCCGGAGTACGGCCTGGCGTATTTCCTGGAATACCTCAGTCTCACACCGCAAAAGCCCTTCCTGGGCACCGAGAATTTTGTTTTCCATCTCTTTTAGCTCCGGCGTGAAAAAACGTTCCGCATTGGCCAAGGTCTGTTTTCTGATATAGCTTTCAGGAACAGCATCCAGATAGCTTTTGGTGACTTCCAGAAAATAGCCAAAAATGCGATTGTACTTGATTTTGAGGTTTTTAATGCCGGTTTTTTGACGTTCAATGGTCTCCAGATCGCGAATCCAGTCCTGGCCATTTTCCGTGGCTTCCCGATAGCTATCGATTTCCAGATTATAACCATTTTTTATGACTTGTCCATCTTTTAATAAAAGCGGCGCATCCTCAGAAATCGATGCATTCAGCAGGTTATAAACATCGGTCAGCAGATCTCTCTCATCAAAGACAGCATCAAGCCCCGGGCAATTTAAATCCTTTAAAAAGTCGTTGATTTGCGGCAAACTTTCCAGCGATGATTTGAGTGATAAAAGATCCTTGGGGGTTGCTGAACCGAAGGAAATTTTTCCGCAAAGCCGTTCAAAATCGTAAACCTGGGACAGGATTTTTTGAAATGATTTGAGCTTTTCCGGATGTTTATAAAAAGCAAAAACCGATACCTGACGGTTAATAATGGCTTCTTGCTTGAGTAATGGCGCTTCCACCCAGCGTCTTAGGGTTCGTCCTCCCATAGCGGTGACAGTTTTATCGAGCACACCTAATAGACTTCCCTTTTTCTCCAGTGTACGAAGGGTTTGGGTCAGTTCCAGATTTCGTCGGGTCGACAGATCCAAAAGCATAAAATCATCACTGGCATAAAACTTTAGCGTTTTGATGTGATTTAAAACCCTTTTTTGCGTTGTATCAATGTAATGAAGGAGGCCGCCGGAGGCTAAAATAGCCTGGTCACGGTTATCAATCCCCAGAGCCGCCAGAGAAAAGACCTGAAACTGTCTGGTCAAGCGCTGATCGGCATTTTTAAAGGCTTGTTCCGGCAGCAGATTCACCATGATCCCGAAACGCTTTTCGATCAGGGCCATAGCCTGGGGGCTTTCAAAGAGAGCACTGTTTAAAAGAATTTCTGAAGGTCTTAAGCGGCCAATTTCATCTGACAGTTTTTCGAGCAGGATAGCCTGATTTTTTTCGAGTATTTGAGTCACAAAAAAGTCACCGGTGGAAATATCAAGGCTGGCGATTCCCAGCTGATTTTCTCTGAATGAAAGAGCCATCAGGTAATTATTTTTTCCGGCTTCCAAAAGTTTTCCCTCAGAAACAGTTCCCGGAGAAATCACCCTAACAATTTCTCGCTTCACAATACCTTTGGCTTCTCTAGGATCTTCCACCTGCTCACAAATAGCCACTTTGTAGCCTTTTTCCACCAGTCGCGTGATATAGTTATTGGCCGCGTGATAAGGCACTCCGCACATTGGAGCCCGTTCTTCCAAACCGCAATCACGGCCAGTTAAAGCAATTTCCAGCTCCCGAGAGGCCTTGATGGCATCATCAAAAAACATTTCATAAAAATCACCCAGGCGAAAGAAAAGAAGCGCATCCGGCACTTCTTCATGGATTTCCAGATATTGCAGCATCATCGGGGTCAGTTGCGCCATTTTAGTCTCCTTCTATCATTTCGCCATCAAGACTGAATGATTTGGCTGTGGTAATCTTAACATGAACAATTTGTCCAATGGCCTCTTGTCCGGCTGAAAAATTAACCAGTTTGCCGGTCTCTGTACGCCCGCTCAGGCGATTGGGATTGTTTTTGCTGGTTTCTTCGGCTAATACCTTCACGATTTGATTCTGATAAAGGGCATTGCATTCATGACTCAAGTCCCGCAAGATTTCCAGGCATTCGTTTAGTCTTTGGTGCTTGATCGCATCGGGAATCTGATCGGCCATGGTCGCGGCCGGGGTACCGGTTCTGATTGAGTACATAAAGGTAAAGGCCGAGTCAAAACGGCAGGTCTTGATCAGATCGAGGGTATCCTGGTGGTCTTGGTCTGTTTCCCCGGGAAAACCAACAATAATATCGGTGGTGATGGACACGCCAGGAATCAGTTCCCGGATTTTTTCAACCCGGTTAATGACATCCTCGCGGCTGTATTTGCGATTCATCTTTTTTAGAATTCGGCTGGAACCTGATTGAATTGGCAGATGGATGTAATTGCAGATTTTGTCATATTTGGCAATGGTTTCAATAACCTCATCCGTTAAGTCTTTGGGATGGGAAGTCATAAAGCGGATACGCTCAATGCCTTCAACCTGGCTTAAGTCTTTTAGCAGGGCGGCAAATGTAACAGTTTCTTCCAGATCGTTGCCGTATGAATTGACATTTTGTCCCAGCAAGGTTATTTCCAGGCAGCCGGAATCAGCTAAAGCCTGCACTTCTTCGATAATTTTTTCCGGCCGGCGGCTGACCTCACGACCCCGGGTATAGGGTACGATGCAATAAGTGCAGAAATTATTACAGCCATTCATGATGGTTACAAAAGCCTTAAAAGGGTATTTATGCTGAACTGGCAGATCTTCGATGATGGTATCTGAATCTTCCCAGACTTCAATCATTCGGTTGCCGTTAAGGGAAAAATTATTTAAAAATTCCGGCAGGCGATGGATATTATGGGTACCAAAGATCAGGTCGACCTGGGGATATTTTGATTTGATTGAGGCAACAATTTCCGGCTGCTGCATCATACAGCCACAGACAGCTAAAATTAAATCCGGGTTATTTTTTTTAACTGTTTTATAAGAGCCGATAATGCCTAAAACCCGCTGATCGGCATTTTCTCTGACTGAGCAGGTATTTAAAATGACAAGTCCCGCTTTATTTTCATCGATTTCTTCCTGGTAACCCAGGTTTTTAAGAATCCCGGCCATTTTTTCTGAGTCGTTTTCGTTCATCTGACAACCGTATGTTTTAATACAATAGGTCAAATTTCTTGTGTTTTTTTGCATCTATATTAATTCTCCATCGTTTGTAATCTTCAACATTCATTATACACTAAACAATTTAAATAAAAAACCATTTATCTTTTCTAAAAATAAAACAAACTCTAAAAAGCAGGCTAAATTAATAAGCCTGCCTGATAATTGTGATATTTGTTTCCTATTTAAAATAAAAAACAGCGGATAGTGAGGATCCGCTGCTTCATTTAAAGTGAGGAAGGTGTCCAATCTCCCTCGTGAACTAAATAATACTTAATCCGGCTTAAAATTGTCTTTAATCTTTAAAGTGATTAAGCTGTCTTCAAATTCTTTTAAGAATAAAGCTGTTTGCTGTCAGTTGGCAGTTATTTTAAAACATATTTAAGTGATTCGATAATCGAAGTTGCGGTCAAAGTGCTCTGACCATATTTTTCTGCATAATAATCGCCAGCAGCGCCATGATAATAGACACCAGCTTTTGCAGCCTCAAAAAGATTTACATTCTGACCGGCAATACCAGCAATCATTCCCGCCAGCACGTCGCCACTTCCGCCGGTTGCCATGCCGGGGTTACCAGTGGAATTAAACCAGACTTCCCCGTTGGTGCCAAAGATCATGGTTCGATAGCCTTTTAGGACGACAATGACCTGATATTCAATTGCAAATTTCTGAGCATAACCGATCGGGTCACAGAGAATGTCTTCCTTGGGTACATCAATCAGCTTGGAAAATTCGCCAAAATGCGGGGTGATAACAACCGGAGTTGTGGATTTTTTCAAAGTATCCAGAACGATTTTTAAATGATGAATGCCATCCGCATCAATAACGACAGGAATTGTGCCCTCAAGAATATTTTCCATCACGACACTGTAGTTTTTAGCCCGACCGATACCAGGACCGATTAAGACTACTTTTTTGCGATCTTTTTGAATGTCCTCTGCAGTGATATTACAGTCATAGGTTTTGATGAGTGCTTCAACAGGAGCCCGGGAAACAACGGGCAAAAATATTTCCTGTGGTACATAGCAGGTTACTAGACCGCTGCCGCTTTTTAAAGCACCTTCCATGGCCATAATGCCGGCGCCGCTCATAGATTTCGAACCAGCGATGACAACCAGCGAGCCATAATCAAATTTGTGGGTGTTTTTTTTGCGTTGATAGGGAAATTGCAGATCTTTCTGCTGAATAAAATATTTGTTATTGGGGATAGAGTCTTCATCAATACCAATATCCACAAGGGTCATTTCACCAACATAATCCGGGCCATCGTTTAATAGACAACCGGTTTTATAGTTTTGGATAACAATGGTCTGATCGGCAAAAAAAGCATTGCCAACGGTTAAGCCCACATCTCCGCGTAAGCCTGACGGCATATCAATCGCGGTTTTATAGCCATCAAAGGTGTTTGCCAAATCAAAAATCCGATCATATTTGTCTGCTAATTCTCGCTTGTCTAGTCCTGTTCCAAAAATAGCATCAATCAGGTGGCTGCCTCTTTTTAAAATGATTTTCAGATCTTCAAACTGGACATCATTATCGATGAATTTAACGTCAATCTGCTTATCTTTTAGTCGCAGCAAGTTGACTTTATTATTTTCAGAAACCTTATCTTCCCTTTCGGTCAAAAAAATCTGAACTTTGTAGCCCGCATCGACAAGTAAGCGGCCAATGACAAGCCCATCTCCCCCATTGTTGCCCGGACCGCATAAAATAATAATAAAAGAATCCAGATCCAATGTGTTCTTAATAACTTTGGTACAGGCGGCTCCGGCTCTTTCCATTAAATCAAGGCTTGATATGCCATTTTGAATTGTATGACGATCCATAATGACCATCTCTTTTGGTGTGACCACTTTCATCTTTTTTCTCCATTCCCGTCGGTTTTGACAAGTTACCTGAATTATAACAGATATATGGCTTTTGTAAACCGGGAATTTATAGATAACCATTACATAAATAAAAAAAGCACTGTAAACAGTGCTTTAAAACTAGCGCAGGGCGTCCAGCGCGTCCATGGTTTTAGAATCAATTTTACCGGTTTCTTCCAGTCCATTGGCTTTTTGGAAAGCAAGGACAGCAGTTTCAGTGGATTCGCCAAAATTACCATTGGCTTCAGCCGCATCCAAATAATTTTGTGCCACTAAAATTTCCTGATAGGTTTTTAATACCTGACTGGTGTCGCCCCGTTCAAATTTGACTTCTTCAGCCAACAGTGAAATAATGGTTGACCGATCCAGTTCGCCGGTCTGATCGAGGCCTTTCATGGCCTGATAGGTTTTAATGGCGGTCTGTACTTCTTCAGTCAACTGGCTGCTGGGCGAAACGGTCATAAATCCCAGATTATAAAGAATCTGCTGATATTCAAGAATTTCAGAGCTGGTATCTCCAAGCACATATTCATTGATGACAATCGTATCACCATCATCTGTTTCAATTTCAGCCGTCTGATCATCACTTTCTTCCTCGTCCTGGGCAGTGTTAAGCGTAGTTGCAGGCATTCCAATACTAATCGCATAGACTTCGGAAATGCCAGCGGCATCCATCGTCAGATGCTCAGCTGCGGAATAAACATCTTCAATAATAAAAGATGAGGTAAGAAATATGAAACAAACTGCAAAAATAATATAAAGCAGGACGTTTTTCAGTTTTTGAAAAGGTGAATTACTCATCGTCTTCTCCAGTCCAGTTGTGCCATACAGCCTGGACATCTTCATTATCATCAAACATATCAATCATGCGATTCATTTTTTTAATGTCTTCCGCTGTTTCCAGATTGGCATCAGTAGACGCAATCATGGCAATTTCCGCAGAAATCAGTTCATAACCCTGTTCTTTTAAAGCGTCACACACTTGTCCGAATTGTTCCGGTTCGGTGGTGATTTCAAAACCATCTTCAGAGGCCTCGAAATCTTCTGCTCCGGCCTCGAGTGCTGCCATCATTAATGTGTCTTCATCAATACCATCGGACGTTTCAATTAAGATTTGTCCCTTTTTAGTAAATATAAATGAGACGCAACCACTGGTACCGAGGTTTCCACCATTTTTATCAAAGGCATGACGAACATCACCCGCGGTACGATTCTTATTGTCGGTTAAGGCTTCAACGATAACGGCAACGCCGCCTGGTCCATAGCCTTCGTAAATAATTTCTTCATAAGTGTCACCTTGTAGTTCTCCGGCGCCCTTTTTAATTGCCCGGTCAATATTATCATTGGGCATATTGGCAGCTTTGGCTTTAGCAACGGCTTCTTTAAGTTTGGCGTTCATATCGGGGTCGCTACCGCCTTCACGGGCTGCAACTGCTATGTATTTTGCAAGCTTTGTGAAAATCTGACCGCGCTTGGCGTCGGCTTTTCCTTTTTTATGCTTTATGGTCGACCATTTTGAATGTCCTGACATCGACTACCTCCTAAGTGTTTTTAATATGTCTACGATGCACCATTATACCACAATGGTCTTGAATGACAAGTAATTTTTAAACTTGTCGCGTGCCAATAAAGCTTAGGTCACAGCTGAATAACAAAATTTATTTTTCAACCTCTGATTCAATCAGACTGACCTGAGACTCCAGTTCCTTTCTTAAAAGAATTAACTGGATAATATCTTCCTGTTCAAAGAGTTCGTCAAAGATCGCTTCGTAGTTGGCTGCTTTTTCCCCTTGATTAAGTTTATAAAGATAGCCGATATTTTCCAGAATACTGGATACCGAGCTGGATTTAAGACCAAAGAGACGCTGGGCGTTTTGAATCTCCCCGCGGATGGATGACATTTCCCGATCAATCTCGTTCACTGCCTTAGCAGCATTCTGAAGCCTTTCCTGAACTTTACTGGGGATATTCTGCTTATATTTGTAATTTAAAGAGTGCTCGATAATGGACCAGAAATTCATGGCCAGGGTTCTGATCTGAATTTCTACTAAGATATCCTTATAACCAGCAACCGAATAGACCGGATAGCGGATAATTAAGTGATAACTTTTATAGCCACTGGGTTTACTTTCGGTAAGATAATCCTTGGTTTTAATAATTTCCATATCACAGCGTTCCCGCTTCCTGATATGTTCAACGACCTCCTGAATATCTTCCTGAAACTGACACATGATTCGAACGCCAGCAATATCTTGAATAGTTTCTTCCAGGGTATCAAATTCGACACCATATTGCTGAATTTTTTCAAGAATACTTGAAACGCTCTTGACGCGCCCATAGACCGATTCGATCGGTGAATACTCACCAATTTTGGCATATTGTTTTTTTAAACTGTTAAATTTCAGGACAATCTCATCGACTGCCTGCTGGTAAGGAATTAATAATTCCTGCCAATACTTTGTTCCCAAAAAACCACCCTCTTTATTAAGTCAGTTTTAATATAAACGTCCCTGATATTTGTTTTCCTTGTGCATTTTTTCTTCAAGCATTTCCTTAATCTTCCACCAGCTGCTGTTCCAGTTTGTGATGACTGTATCCGCTTCCGGCGCCCGACCGATTAATCGCTGAATGACAATATCAGGATTTAAATGCTCAAGAAAAAGGATCGCCCGATTAATATAATCTTCTTTAGTCAGCAAGCTTACTTTGCCAGCCTGATACCAGTCGCATAAAACCGTATCATGTTCAATATATAGGGCATGGCATTTGACGAAATCTGTTTGCACCGCCGATAAAAGACCGGCCGCTTTAATCATATCTGATTCCTGATCCCAGGGCAGATCAAGAATCAAATGAGTACAGGTTTTTAAATTCATTGTCCGAATATTTTTCACAGCCTGGCAGTAATCTGCCACTGTATGACAGCGGTTGAGAATCTCCAGAGTACGATCATTAATCGATTGCAAGCCTAGTTCCAAAGTAATTTCAATGCCTTTCTCTTGCTTGAGTGCTGCCAAGAAATCTAGTTGTTCGGTGCTGATGGCATCCGGCCGGGTAGAGATGGCAATTTCGACGATGGAATCATCAAGGCTTTCAAGAATCCATCGCTTAAAATCCGAAAATTCGCAATGCGTATTGGTAAAACTCTGGAAAAAAACAATAAATTTTTTTGAATGATAACGTTTTCCTATGTAGGCAATATTCTGTTTTAATTGCTCAGAGACAGAAAGGCTTTCTGATAAGGTTTCGTTTCCCCCGCCCTTGGCACCACAATAGATGCAGCCACCGGTTCCTTTGCTACCATCACGGTTGGGACAGGTAACGGGAATGTTGATGGGGATTTTATAGACTTTTTCGCCATAAACTTCTTTCAACCATTTGGAATAAATATGATATGGTTTTTTTGAATACATTTTTGTCCTATTCGTTTAAATAGACGAACCACCTTTGGTGATTCGCCTTTTAGATTTAGTTAATGAGTTTTTTTACACAAGCAGGCAATTCACTTTCGTCAATACTTAGGCTTAAAACGAATTTAATATCGTGTTTTTCCTGCAGTTTATTAATTCGCTCGATCACGTTACAAACATCGTCAGGTGTCTGGGCGTCAATAATTCGTAACAAATTGTCCAGTAGGATCAGTTTCACATCGTAATTTTCTGCAATCAGTCCGCTGATGAATCCAAAAAGCTGATCGGTTCCAAGTACTTCAAATTCTTCAAGGTTAATAAATCTGATTTTCGTATCGACTTTGACTCGGTATTTGTCTCTGTCATTAATAAAAATGATATCACCATTGCAGGTCTCCAACGCGTCATTGGCCATGTCAATCATTTTTTTTGTTTTGCCGCTACCTTTAGCACCGTATACAAATTCAATCATTTTAGACACCTCATTTCATTTTGATAAGTTTATTATAAAGGGTAGTCAGAAGAATTTCAATCATTTTTGAACAAATACCTAAATCTTGACAGTCTTTTGTGTTATAATAATTCTATTCAACAGAGGAGGTTTTTATTTGAAAACGAATGACCCTTACCAGGAACTCGTCGTCTTATTTGATAAACAGCTGGAATTTGCACAAAATCTTCAAAAGAAGATTATCCCGGTTCCGGGTTCGTTTATCTCAGATGAATACCATTTTTACAGTTACTTAAGACCTTTTCGAAAAGTCGGTGGCGACTTTTACGATTTTCATTTTATGGACGATGGCAAAATCAGCTTGATTATGGCTGATGCCGCTGGACATGGAATTGACGCAGCGATGATAACCAGCATGATTAAATTGAGTTATTCATACACAATGAAGGATAAAAGCATCAATCATTCTCCCAGCCTGATCCTTAAACAAATTGAACATGATATCAATCAACAGCTTGATAATACTTTTTTTACAGCCATCAGCATTCTATTGGATCCCCAAAGTAAAACGATATATTATGCCAATGCTGGTCATCCGGCCGCGATACTTATAAAAAGCAACCATCATGTTCAGCACCTGCGTCCCAATTTACCCATGTTGGGGCTTCATCAGTTTTTAAACAGCATGAGTTATAACGATCTGCAGGTGAAATTTACTAAAGGTGACAAGCTGCTCTTATTTACGGACGGCCTGGTTGATTCAAAAAATGCTGCCCGTGAAGAATTTGGCATGGATCGCATCACAAAAATTGTTAAAAATTCTTTCAACCGACCAGTTAGTCAGATTGGCGGCAACATTATCAATGAGAGTCAGAAGTTTAGAGGTGATCAGCCATCATCAGATGACGTTTGTCTCTTGGGTCTGGAAGTCGTCGAATAATTTATTTTAATTTCAAGTCATATCTGTTATACACTAAAATATTTTATGTAGAGAAAGGAAATATTTTGAAACCTCGAATAATATGTGACAGCTCTTGTGACCTTCCTAAGGATTTTTTAATTAACGATAATATCGATTTGTCAATTGTGCCACTATCTATTAATGTCGACGGGCATGAATTTATCGATGATGAAAACCTTGACACTTTAGAGCTTTTAAAAGCAATGAAACATTCAAAAACGGCCACATCGTCAGCTTGTCCGGCTCCAGATAAATTTGCAGTAGAATTGCGTAAAAATCTTGAAAATTATGTCATTACCATGACTTCAGCTCTCAGCGGAACCTACAACAGTGCGCGAATAGCAAAAGAGATGGTGCTTGAAAAAAATAAAGAGATTAAAATTGCGCTTTTTGACACCCTGTCCACCTCCCCGGCAATGATTTTGATTGTCATGAAATTGCGGGATCTGATTAAAAGCGGCAGTATGGATTTCGAAACCATTGCTAAAAAAATTGAAGACTATCAAAAGACGCTGGAACTGCAGTTTCTCCTGCAGGATTTATCAAATTTGGTCAAAACCGGACGGATGTCTAAAGTTGCGGGCATTGTTGCCTCCGCTTTGTCAATAAAACCGATTTGCAAAGCCGATGAACACGGCGAGATTCAGCTGTCTGATAAAGCCCGCGGCATTAAAAAGGCTTTGTCAAAAATGGCCAATATGGTCGAAGACAAACTAAAAAGCGAATCATCTTTTCCAGTTGTGATAACCCACTGCAATAACCCGGACCATGCTCAAACGCTAAAAGAATTGCTTAATGAACGCTTTGGACTGAAAGAAATCTATATTTTCCCCATGCATGGTTTGACCACTTATTATGCCAATGATAAGGGTCTAATTATGGCTTATTAACAGCATTGAAACCTAATAATCTATAAAAAACACTAACTTTACTCTTCGTTAGTGTTTTTTTAAATAAAAATCAAATCTTACTCATGGTCTCAAAAGAATTTTAGATAAGTCAATTGAAAATATTGCAACTACTAAATGTCATCCTGATTAAATGAAGCTTAGAAACTTTGTTGTGCAATTTAACCAACCTTCTCAGTTTGTATTTCTAATAGCAAAAAAAGTTCTATAACTCACAAAATAATTGGAATTATAGAACCTGATAAATACTAAACTACTGCTTTAAAAATTCATCCATGGCCTGGTTGACCAGTTCATCTGCACGATTATTATAGGGATTGTCAGCGTGACCTTTTACCTTATGAAAGGTTACTGAATGACTATTTACCAGTTCATCCAAACTCATCCAGATTTCCCGGTTTTTTAAAGCCCCGGATTTTCCCCGGCTCCAGTTTTTGGCTTTCCAGCTGCCTACCCAGTTTTGCAGATAGGCGTTGACAACATAGGCGGAATCGCTGTAGATATGAACCTCACAGCTTTCTTTAAGCATTTTCAAACCTTCAATAACCGCCAGCAGTTCCATCTGATTATTGGTGGTATTCTCAAAAGCTTTTTTATATTCCTTTTTTACTTTTTTTTCCGGATAGATCAGGACGCCGCCAATAGCGCCCAGATTGTCCCCTTCTTTTCCGTTTCCCCGGCAACCACCATCGGTATAGAGATGAATGACTTTCATTTAAGGCCTACTTAACGACAATGTTAAAGATTTTGCCGGGAATAAATATTTCTTTGACGATCTTTTTTCCTTCGACGTGCGAACAGATATTACTCTGTTCCATGGCAATCGACTTAGCGGTCTGCTGATCAGTATCGACGGGAATTTCTATCGTTCCACGCACTTTACCGTTAATCTGCACGGCCATTTGAATGACATTATCAACGGTTTTACTTTCATCATATGACGGCCAGTCGGCATTGTCGAGATGGCCATCAGCACCGATCTCAACCCAAATTTCTGAACTGATATGAGGTGCGACAGGATATAAAAGCTGTAAAAAAGTTTTAAAATCACCACGTGTAATCTGTGATTCTTTGTAAAAGTCATTAATTAAAGTCATCAAAGCCGCAATTGCAGTATTGAATTTCATTTCTTCATAATCACTGCTGACTTTTTTGATGGTTTTATGAATTGCTGTTTCCAGATTTGGTGAGTAGGCATCATCAGAAACCATCATATCCTGCAGTTTCCAGACACGATCCATAAAGCGTCGACAACCTTTGGCACCATTATCTGACCAGGGCGCGGATTTTTCGTAGTCACCGATAAACATAATGTAGGTTCTTAATGTATCAGCACCGTACTCATCAATAATATCATTTGGGTTGACCACGTTACCCTTGGATTTTGACATTTTTTCGCCGTCATTTCCAAGGATCAGACCCTGGGCGGTTCGTTTGGCGTAGGGTTCTTTGGTCGGTACACAGCCGATATCGTATAGGAACTGATGCCAGAAACGTGAGTAAAGAAGATGTCGGGTTACATGTTCCATTCCCCCGTTATACCAGTCAACGGGTAACCAGTATTTAAGCTTTTCTTTAGAAGCAAATGCCTGGTCATTTTTATTATCAAAATATCGCAGAAAATACCAGCTTGAGCCCGCCCATTGGGGCATTGTATCTGTTTCTCGTTTGGCGGCATGTCCACACTGGGGGCAGGTCGTTTCATACCATTCCGGAATATTGGCCAGGGGTGATTCACCGGTATCTGTGGGTTCATAGCTTTCCACTTTTGGCAGCTCTAAGGGCAGGTCTTCTTCCGGCACAGGCACCATCCCGCAAACAGGACAGTGAACAATGGGAATAGGTTCTCCCCAGTAACGCTGACGATTAAAAGCCCAGTCTTTCATTTTATAATTGATGGTTTTTTGCCCTAAGCCTTCTTTTTCCAGGTGTTCAATGGTTTTGGCAATCGCTTCCTTGACCTGTAAACCATTTAGGAAGCCGGAATTAACCATTTGGCCAGAATCGGTATTGGTATAGGCTTCTTTTGTCACATCGCCGCCTTTGATGACTTCAATAATCGGCAGACTAAATTTTTGAGCAAATTCCCAGTCACGGCCATCATGTCCAGGCACCGCCATAATTGCGCCTGTTCCATAACCCATCATGACGTAATCGGCAATAAAAATTGGAATTTCTTCAAGGGTTAAGGGGTTAATGGCACGAATCCCATCAATACATACGCCGGTTTTTTCTTTGGCCAGTTGAACGCGCTCAAATTCAGTTTTTCTTTTTGCAGCTTCCTGATAAGAGATAATTGCTTCCATATTTGTAATCAGATCAGACAGATTTTCAATCAAAGGATGTTCTGGCGCGATGACCATAAAAGTAGCGCCAAAGAGTGTGTCAGGGCGGGTTGTAAAGACTCGCAATGTCTGATTCTGACCAGCTATATTAAAATCAACTTCAGCGCCAACTGATTTACCAATCCAGTTTTCCTGCTCAAGTCTGATTCTAGGCAGATAATCTACGTCATCCAAGCCAGCCAATAGTTTTTCTGCGTAATTGCGGATTTTTAAAAACCAGACGTCTTTTTCCAGCTGGACAACCTCGCTGCCACAGCGGTCACAGTGACCGTCACGGAAATCTTCATTGGCTAAAACAACTTTACAGCCATTACAAAAATTAACGTAGCTGCGATCTCTAAACGCCAGTCCGTGCTTAAAGAGCTGCAAAAAAATCCACTGGGTCCATTTATAGTAGTTGGGATCGGTTGTATCAATTTCTTTGTCCCAGTCAAAAGCATAGCCGATGCGTTTAAGCTGCTCAGTAAAGACCGCAATATTTTCGTCGGTTACCTGACGGGGATGACGACCAGTTTGAATGGCGTAATTCTCGGTGGGCAGACCGAAAGCATCCCAGCCAATTGGAAACAGCACATTATAGCCTTCCATGCGGCGTTTTCTGGCAATCACCTCCAGGGAGGTGTAAGCTCGGACGTGGCCAACATGGAGTCCTACACCAGAAGGATAGGGAAACTCGACTAGTCCATAAAACTTTTCCTTTTGCGAGTTTTCTTCCATTCGAAAGGTTTCATTTTCCTCCCAGCGCTTTTGCCAGCGTTTTTCAATTTCATCATGATTATAATGCGACATATTTCCTCCCAAATAACGGTTATATTTGACAACAAAAAAATCCGACCCCATGGGACGAATCATTCTGTCTCCTAATGTTCTTCATCATTATTATAAAGAAGGGGCGCTTTGATGTCAATGATTTAGCACCTTTTTCAGTTTTTTAACGATACAAGTGTCTTAGAAAAAATAATTGTTGGTATTCAGGGAATAGCATTAAAATATTATACAGTTTGTGAAAAGTTAAATAAGGCATGTGATAAAAGAGACATTATTGATACTCGCTATCCTAATCAGCTATTCTTGTGTTATACTATAGCAGATTGAAAAAATGCTTTGATTTTATGAAGGGAGACATATGGTTCCACAATTAAAAATTAATCTCAATAAAATATACGAAAACACCAAAGCCATTGTCGCAAAGGCTCAGAGTCAGGGGATTTCAGTTACAGCTATTAGCAAACTGACTGGTGGTGAACCCGGGGTCGCCCAGGTCTATCTCGATGCCGGTATTACTGCTATAGGAGATTCCAGAATCATAAATCTTAAAAAAATGGCTGCTTTGTCCTGTGAAAAATGGCTGATCCGATTACCGGCTCCAGGGGAAGTTGCCGATGTCGTTGAATACGCCGATATTTCTTTAAATAGTGAAATAAAAACCATCAGTCTTTTAAATGAAGCGGCTGCCGGCAAAAATAAAAAGCATGGTATCT
Organism: Eubacteriaceae bacterium; assembly: GCA_030156895.1. Classification (GTDB taxonomy): domain Bacteria; phylum Bacillota; class Clostridia; order Eubacteriales; family Eubacteriaceae; genus Acetobacterium. The sequence goes on from JASGLP010000031.1 coordinate 22,069, forward strand.
TGTATATGGTTGACCTGGGGGATTTAAGAGAAGGCTTATTCCTAGGAGACGGGCGACAGTCTTCTCCCCAAAATGAAAAGCTGATTGCCGATAATTTTAAAAAACTTTCAGCTGATATTGAGGCAATTAAAAAAATGCCTCATATTAATTTTAAGGGGCTGGCGACCAACGCCACCTGTGTAGGTGCGACAATACCAAGGCCGGAGACCTTTGGAGCCCTTGAACGAGCGGCAAAACTGATTTACGAAGAACACCAGCTGCCCCTCGAAATTATTTCCGGCGGCAATTCCAGCGCCTGGCATCTGGTTAATCAGCAGGCTCTCCCCCCCTACATCAATAACCTGCGTCTAGGTGAATTGATCCTGCTGGGCCGGGAAACAGCCTATGGTGAAATCTTTCCCGACCTCAATCAGGATATCTTTCATCTCGAAGTGGAAATTATTGAAATTCAGGAAAAGCCCACCTATCCATTGGGAGAAATTGGACTCAATGCATTCGGTGAAAAGCCAGTCTTTATTGATAAAGGAATCAGAAAAAGAGCTATTTGTGCTCTAGGCCGGCAGGATACCGATACCGACCATATCTTCCCCCTTGATCCAGGAATTACTGTTGAAGGGTCCAGTTCCGACCATCTGGTCCTAGACATTACCGATTCAAAAAAGCCATTGGATATTGGTGACCGTCTGAATTTTCGTTGCGACTATTCTGGCGCCTTACATGCCGCAACCACAGAATACGTTAAAAAAGTATTAGTATAAAAAACGCTTTATAAAGCGTCAGTGCGTAGACAAACCCCGCACCGACCAATTGAATTTCGCAGTCTGCGCGCGGATTCGTACAGTTGCCCAATTTGAAATTGCTAATTATAGGCATTTGCAAGCCAACTGTTCGCCCCGAGGCAGACAGCTGAAAAGCCAATTGTCGGTGCTCAGGTATTAAAAATTACTTTGTCTTAAGTCTGAAACGCTTTATAAAGTGTATTACAACATTAAAAGGAGAAAACAATGGAAAGTAAGTATTATATCCCGTTTGATAAACTAGAAGCCTTTATGACCGATGCCTTAAAAGGAATCGGCGTGCCGGAAGAAGATGCTAAAATTTGTGCTGATATCCTGATCACCTCGGATAAACGTGGGATTGACTCCCACGGTATAGGCAGACTAAAACCGATTTATTATGATCGTATTAAAAAGGGAATTCAAAATCCAGTAACTGAGTTTGAAATTGTCAAAGATGTATGTGCAACAGCTGTAATTGATGGTCATGATGGAATGGGACATGTTATTGCCAAACGTGCCATGCAAATGGCTATTGATAAAGCAAAAGTGTATGGCATGGGAATGACTGTTGTTAGAAATTCCACCCACTATGGTTTTGCTGGTTACTATCCGCTAATGGCAATTGACAATAATATGATTGGAATGACGGGAACCAATGCCAGACCATCCATCGCCCCAACCTTTGGTGTTGAAAATATGTTGGGAACGAATCCCATTACAATTGGCCTGCCAACCGATGAAGCCTTTCCATTTGTCTTAGATTGTGCCACATCAGTTTCTCAGCGCGGCAAGATTGAAGTGTATGACCGCGAAAATAAGCCCCTACCCGAAGGCTGGGTAATTGACCGAGATGGCAATACTCGCACCGATACTAAACAGATTTTGATCGATCTGGTTAAGGGTAACGCCGCCCTCACACCCCTTGGTGGGATTGGCGAAGAAACCGGTGGCTATAAAGGCTATGGATATGCGACTTTTGTCGAAATCATGTCAGCCGCACTACAGGGTGGTTCCTTTTTAAAGGGGCTTTTGGGATTTGATGCTAACGGCAACCCTCAACCCTATCACCTGGGACATTTCTTTATTGCCATTAATATCGAGAACTTTATAGAAGCTGACCAATTTAAAAAGATCTCTGGCAACATTTTAAGAGATTTAAGAAATTCTGATAAAATGCCAGGTCAAGATCGCATTTATACGGCCGGAGAAAAAGAGTATGATGCCTGGTGCCAAAGAAAAGATAAAGGTGCTCCGGTCAATGATGCCTTAATTAAAGATATTCTAGATATTAAAGCTGAATTGGGTCTAAGCCAGTATCAGTTTCCTTTCGAAAAATAAAATTAGTTATAAGGAAATGATCTATTGAAGTGGTATAAAAAAAGCCTGATCCGAAGGATCGGAACAATTGTAATTGGCATGCTTGGTTTGACTTTTTTGATTTTCGGACTCCTGTCGGCGGTAATGATGAGTGACTTTTTCGAAGCTGAAAGCAAGTCGGAACTGCAAAAAGATGCCCGGCGAATCGCCACTGAAATCGACCGATTCATTGAGAAAAATATTGTGATCGTTGATGAAATGAAAACCAATTCTGATTATGTAAATATCATTGCATCTTTAAACAGCCGTGCTGAAAAAAGACAGCACCCGCAGTTTGACACCATTTCCAATGAATTGCTGGCGATTAAAGCGATGGATCAAAATATTTCGCTCGCATACTTAGCCGTTACTAAAACCAATGATATTATTACTTCCAAATATGATTTTGATCCGGCTCCCGATTATGATCTTAATAATCGAACCTGGTATACAGAAACAGTCAACGCCGGAAAAACAATCGTAACCAACCCTTACCTAGACGTGGTTACGCAAAATATGGTTGTAACCATTGCAACGCCAGTGAAAAAAGATGGTACATTAATCGGAGCCATGGCGCTTGATCTTCAAGTCTCGGACATCTCAAATTTAATGGATAATTATAAAGTTGGTAATAGCGGCTATACGCTTTTATTGAATAAAGATGGTTCGATTTTTTATCAGCCTGATGAACTGGAAATCTATAAAACGGAAGGGGTTGACCCCTTTGCATATCTCGATAAGTATATGACAGAGCTGACCTCGGGAGGAGCGGGGATCATTGACTATCTGTTGGGAAATAATGCCAAATATATCGCTTATGTCCCTACCCAATCATCGAATTGGATTGTGGTCACGGTTATTCCCAAATCTGAGGTCATGGCGCCGGTCAATCAGTTTATCCTCTTGCTATCGTCCATTATGCTGGCACTGCTGCTTTTTTTAGTTGTATTTATCAGAAGAATGACAAAACAGATTTCTGAGCCGATTGTCGAAATTGCGCAATCCGTTTCCCGTTTCAGTGAAGACAATTCGCAAATAAATCTTCCTGATCACTACTATATCCGGGAGGATGAGATCGGCATACTGTCGCATGGTCTTCATCAAATGAGCTATCGCTTACAAGCGTATTTTGCTGAAATAAAAGAGAGTAATGAAAATCTCAATCAGGAAATCGAAAAACGTAAGGCCATCCAGTCTCGTCATGAAATGATTTTAAATCTTTTATCACGTACAAATGAAGGTATTTTTATTTTGGATCAGCATTTCAATTGCATTTATCAGAACGCTGCTTTCACTCAGCTGATAGAAACGCATGAAAATGTAAATTTTCTTGCTAATAATATTCTGATCAATCAGGAGATCGCCGATAGTCTGGCTTTTAATCCAATCTGGACAGGGGAACTAAAATACCAAAATAAATTGATTCTGGTTATGCGTCTTACTTTAATAAAAGAAGAGAGTTTATATTACTATATTGGCAATATCACTGACGTCACAGCTTTTAGGGAGATTGAACAGGATATTTACTTTCTTAAATACTATGATCATCTGACTAAGCTAAACAACAAACAATATCTGGATGAAAGCTGTATACAATTGATTGCGAAAGATCACGATGGCAGCAATCGCTTTGCCTTAATTCTTATTAATATTGATGATTTTCGGATTATCAATGAAGCGAAAGGTTTTGAATATGGCAACCTCGTTTTAATAGCGCTTGCAAATCGGCTTAAAAGCCTGGTCAGTGAAGAGGATATCCTGGTTCGTTTGGGTAATGATGAATTTGGCATTCTCAAAAAAAATATTACTTCAAATACAGACTTCTATGATTATATGCTTGATTTTTCCAGAAATTTGACGCAAAAAATTATGATTGAGGACGAATCGCAAATTCTTGGCTTTAGCATTGGCATCAGTCTTTATCCGGGTGACGCAAATCAATATTCAGCCCTGCTTAAGTGTGCAATCTCCGCGCTTAATAATGTGAAATCGAAGAAGGGTCTACTTTTCGAGTTTTATGATCGAGAAATTAACAGGTTATCCATTCAGAAATATAAAATTCAGAATATGCTTAGAGAAGCACTGAATCGCCAGGAATTCGTGCTTTATTATCAGCCACAAGTTGATATTATCAACCATAAGATTATTGGCTTAGAGGCTCTGATTCGCTGGAACAGTCCGGAAGGCATGATGCCACCTTCGTTTTTTATCAAAATCGCAGAAGAATCTGGCCAAATTTTACCGATTGGTGAGTGGGTTCTGGAACAGGCTTGTTATTTTGGCAGAAAATTAGAGCAGATGGGATATGACATACCAATTGCTGTTAATCTGTCCTCACTCCAATTTAAAAGACCCTACATTACAGAACTGATTTCTTCAACACTTACGGCGACAAGATTTGCACCAGAGCGTCTGGAATTAGAGATTACAGAAGGCATTTTAATGTCAAATGAGGAGGAATGTGAAGAAATCCTAAAAATATTCAAAAAAATGGGTATTCAGGTGTCCATTGATGATTTTGGAACAGGTTATTCCTCATTAAATTATCTTAAAAATTTTGCAGTCGATAAAATAAAGATCGATCGTTCTTTTATTAAGGGCGTGCCTGATTTTGATAATGGTACAATTGCAAAGGTAATTATTGAGCTGGCTGAAAATTTTGGCCTGCAAGTAATTGCTGAAGGTGTGGAAACTAAAGAACAAATAGCTTTTTTAAAAGAAAATAATTGCTTTGCGGTACAAGGATATTATTTTTCGTGTCCTTTACCTGAAGAACGTTTAATGTCATGGATTGAAGATTTTAAATCTCAAAATTTGTTATAGGATTAACTAAGACGCAATTTTAACTTTGTTAGAGAACGATACTTTTGAAAATTAGAATAGCAAATGATTGCTGAAAGACGGCAAAAAACAACCCGAGAAAAGATATATCTCTTTCTCGGGTTGTTTGCATAAGAATAATTAATATGCTTCGACGAATAGCTCAAAGTAAGCTTTTGCGTGTTTACATGCAGGACATTCATCGGGTGCTTCTGAACCATCAAAAACATAACCGCAATTGCCGCATTTCCATTTGACATCACCAAAGCGTTTGAAAACGCGATTTAACTCGAAGTTAGCTGCCAATTTTAGATAACGGGTTTCGTGAGCTTTTTCAGCGACACAAACCTGTAGCCAGGTTTCAGCGATTTCCGGGAATCCTTCTTGTTTGGCAATTTCCGCAAATTTTGGGTATAAAACACTCCATTCCTCATTTTCACCAGAAGCGGCGTGCAATAAGTTGTTTTTAGTATCGCCAAATGCGACCGGGAAAGTGGCATCTACAGGAATTTCTACAGCTTCACCCATTTTATATTCATTGGCGGCAATATGTTTATAGAATAATTCTCCATGTTCTTTTTCATTATCGGCAGTTTCTGTAAAAATATTGCTGATCTGTACATAGCCTTCTTTTTTTGCGATGGAGGCAAAATACGTGTAGCGCATTCTGGCCTGACATTCACCCACAAAAGATTCCATCAAGTTTTTCAAAGTTTGCGTTCCTTCTAATTTACCCATTTTTACTCCTTATCTCCTTTATAATGATTATAAACACATTTATTATACCTGATTTTAGGTATAATTGAAATGGTTATTTTATTTAAATTCCTGAATAAATGAAACGAGTGCTTTAGCGGCTTCAAAGGGACCATCCTGTTCGAAACCCTGTATTCCTAATTGAGTTCTGATCATCCCGATTCGAACGCCCCCTTCCGCCATTTTTTCAAAAGTCTGTTTGGCGATTTTTTCATGTTCATTTTTTTTCTGAACGGCGCCAAAGGGATTGGCAAAATAAGTTGTCGTAATACCGACCTCGCCCGTAGTTCCTTTGGCCATACGTTTTCCTTCAGAAAAAACAGCATATGCGGTATCAAGGTTATCAAATAATTCAATCACCGGCACCGATTCATTGATTGTTTCATAATTGTTGATATAAAAAACAAAGTCTACACGGCTTGACTTTGAGATTTCTTCATAAGTCATTTGGGGAACGATAACGCGGGCATTGACAATATTCGGGTTCATAAAAATACTGCGATCCATGGTGCTGTAAGCATAACCAGGCTGGAGATCATCAAGCCTGACAAATGCTCCGATTTCAGTACCGACAGCATTTAATTTGCCAGATTCATCAAAATGAAGAGAGCCCATATCATCAATTAAGATATCCACTTCACAAGCGAGCTCTTTTGGCAACTTATTAATGGCTTCTAATGTTTCTGATTTGCCTGCTCCACTGTCTCCGATCAGCATAATATTGACTGATTTACTGCCAGCAATTCTGATTTTTGCAAAAGCGCCATGTACTGGTAAGTTACCCTGCTCAATCTGAATCAGATTATGTAAGGTCAGCATCATTTTCTTCATATAACCAAAATAATCAACTTCAGCATCATGGGGAATCAAACCGTAATAAATACCATCTTCTTTGGCAACAAAACCCTTCATTTCATCCTTTTCAAAGAGTGTTCTGGGCAGTCCGAAAAATACGATTGAATCCGGTTTTTGACGGGTGAATTCTTCAGGACTTGCCAGTTCAAAGAGATTGAAAAGGCCAGTCCCTAAGGCCAAAAATTCCTTGTGGACATAAACAAGTGATAAGAGCCGGCCCACTTTCACCGGTATGGCAAACCATTCTTCTGCATCAAGGTAGAAGTTCTTTAGGATTTTCTTTTCTTTGACCGGAAAAATACCAACTCTTTTATTTGCTTGTGTATAAAAGATGACAGGCGGTTCAAAAATCGCTTCCCAGACAAAGTTTACCTGATATAAAGATTCATTTTTGATTTTAATATCCCTGCTGAATTCAAATTTATCGGCTAAAAAAGCGACTTGCGCACCACTGGGAAGTTGACGATATATATTAAAACTCTTTCCGGTTACGTTAAAATGAATATTGCGATAAAGGTCAAGGATCATTTTTTTAAAAGTGTCATTATTGGAAGCCAGGGAAAAGGCTTTCGACCGCTTGACATTTTCATCGGGACTGTAGGAATCGGTTTTAACCATAAATCGCTGAATCGAACGCCAGTAGTTATAAAAGCCTTCCAGGAAACCGACAAAAAGACTGGAATATTCTTCATAAGATACTTTTATATCAAAATATCCTGACTGCATAATTTCTTCAAGACGATTGATATTTAACAGATAAATAAAATCAAAAAATGCATCTTCCAGAAATTCGCCATCATCATTGTAAAATGGTTCAATGGCAAGAACCAGAGAAGATTTTTTCACTTCCAGTTCTTTGACAAAAGTTTTCATCAGCTTTCTAAAAAGCGTTGATTTTATAATTTGTCCGAATCGGGTAAAATGCAAGTCACCTTTAATCAGGGCAGTTCTTTCCAGAGTTGTGTTATATGATTTCATAGCCTACCTCTCATAATATTTTTTCTCGACTACACAAAATCTTATGCTGATATTATTTGAACCTGCAGGATCCGATTGGAAAAATATCAACAAAAAGATCAAACCTTTGTTTTGATTAATCACTGACTAATCTTCAATTTTCAGGATATTAATTAATTCGGAAATATGATCAATCAGAAATGTTGCATTATTTGTTATAGCGTCAGGACATCCAAAACCATATGATACCCATACGGAATCGACATCAGCATCATGAGCACCCGCTATATCAAAATGAGTATCCCCGATCATTAAAACCTCAGATTTGTCTTTTATATGATGATCTGAGAGAAAATCATTAATCAGGGCTTTTTTGTCACTGCGGCTGCCGTCATTACGAGTACCGTAAATGCTATCTTCATCAATTTTAATATTGAGGTGCTTAATAATTTTGCGGGCTAGAGCCTGATTTTTAGTGGTTGCTACCCCAATCAGTGTCCCGGCTTGTGACAGTTTTGAAATCGTTTCGTCAACACCAGGATAAAGAACAGATGAGTACATCTGACCATTTTCATTATATTCCTGACGATAATAAGAATAGGCCTGATTGGCTTCCTCAGGATTGTAACCAAAAACCTTTTGAAAACTCTCAAGAATTGGTGGACCGATAAGATCATCAGGGTTAAAAACGGGATCTTTGGGAAAGCCCATCTTACCGATGGCATATTTAAAAGACTTTATAACACTTTCTTTTGAATTGATTAAGGTTCCGTCCAAATCAAATAGTATTGTTTTATATTTCACGAATCCTCCTTAATGTGACTTGATATTATATATTCATTATAATCTAGATACAATTGGGTAACAAGTTAAAATATTATCCCATAAATGTATTTTATCTATCTTACTGCTTGTTAAATCTTTCAAGTTAAGCCAATCATCGACAATTTGATTGTTGACACTCCCTGTCCATGCTATAATAAATATAAATATACTTTCCGAATTCGGAAATAAAAATGGAGGTTTATTATGTTAATCGGATTACTGATAGTCCTGGGACTCATTATTGTTTTTCTGCTTTGGCTTGTTTCAACCCGAAACAGCTTTGTCAAAATTAAAAATCAGGTTGAAGAAGCTTTTTCCACCATGGATGTCTATTTAAAGAAACGATATGATTTGATTCCCAATCTTGTTGAAACCGTTAAAGGTTATGCTAGCCATGAATCAGAGACTTTTCAGAAGGTTACTGCAGCGCGTACGGCAGCAATGAATGCCGGCTCGATTGATGAGAAAATTGCCAATGAAAATGCTTTGAGTGGGACCCTTAAAAGTCTGTTCGCAGTTGCCGAGGCTTATCCGCAATTACAGGCAAACACCAATTTTCTTGATTTACAGAATCAATTGAAAATGATTGAGGACGACATTGCCAATGCGCGTAAATATTACAATGCCAATGTTCGGGAAATGAATACAAAAGTCGAAATGTTCCCAAGCAATATTGTTGCCGGAATGTTTAATTTCAAAAAACAGCCTTTCTTTGAAGTAGGCAATGAAGCAGAAAGAGAAAACGTTCAGGTAAAATTCAATTAAAGAAAGTGGGCCACTCATGAAAAAAAAGTATATTCTTTTTCTAATCAGTTTTATTTTTCTGATTATATCGCCCACCAGTGTTTCAGCGGCTGAGTATTTTGATATTAGCAGCTATGATGTTATCATGAACGTCTCTGAGAACCATGCCTATCAAATTGAAGAAACCTTAACGGTTGAATATTCAGAACCACGACATGGAATCTATCGGTATGTCCCCTACAAAGGTACTTTTTACCGAAACATCGATGGACAAAATGTCGCAAGCTCTTATACAGCCAAAATAACTGATACAGATGTCCCAGGCTGGAAGTATGAAACTTACACGGAAAACGATAATTTTGTTTTTCAGATTGGGGATGGCGATCAATATATTGACGGAAGACAGACATTTCCAATTCATTTCACATGGGATCCTGGGGATGATAAGATTGATGCCATGGATGATGTTTACTATAATATTATTGGAACCCAGTGGGATACGTCGATCGCAAATGCAATTTTCACTATCACCATGCCGAAGGATTTCGATTCCACTCAGATTGAGTTTATTACCGGTGCTTATGGTGCCACTGACACCAGCTCAGTTGATTTTACAGTTGATGGCAATACCATTCATGCTAAACTTAACCGTGCACTATCTCCTAATGAAGGGGTTACTTTAAATATCAGATTGCCTGAAGGCTATTTTGTCGGTGCTTTTACAGGTGACGAATACCAGCCAATATTTTATATCATCACTATATTGGCCTTGCTTGTCTCAGCACTCCTGTGGTTTTTTTATGGTCGCGATTTAAAACCGGTTGAGCCAGTTGCCTTTTATCCGCCTAGAAATTTCACACCATCGCAAATCGGCTATATCATTGATGATGCTGTCGATAAAAAAGACGTTCTGGCACTGATCATGTACTGGGCTGATAAAGGTTATCTAAAAATTGAGCAGGTCAGCAAGAAACGCTTCACTTTTCATAAAATAAGTGACCTTCCGGCCAATGCCCTTGATTTTGAAAAAACATTTTTCAATGGCATGTTTGATGGGAAATCAACATTCTCGACTGCCAAAGTGCCTTCTGATTTTTATGAAACCTATCAGGCAACTCTAAGTCAGATTACTGATTATTTTGACACGGATGAAAACAGAATTTTTACCGTAAGCTCTCAAGTTAGCTGGGTAATAACCTTAGTTTTGATGTGCTTTCCGGTTATGGCCTTGCTTCTTAATGGCTTGCTGAAAGATAATGAATTTACGGTGTTTTGGGATGGTATGTTCTTCTGGGGGATATGCGCTGCCTTTACGGTAGTCCCTTTAATTGTTGGTCTGCAGATTATCATTTCAGCAATCAGAAAGAGAGAGAGTTCATCGGCGCCTAAAACCACCGCGAAAATAATTGGCGGCGTCGTCATGACCGCATTTTTCTCGCTGATTATTATTTTTGTCAATTACGGCTTATTTGAAGTAGATTCGCTTTTAATTCCGCTTGTCGCACTGCTGGCAACTTATCTGATTGCTTATTTTAATATTTTTATGCATAAGCGTACAGAAAATGGAAGACTTTGGTTTGGCGAAGTGCTGGGCTTTAAGAATTTTCTTGAAAAAGCTGAAAAAGATCGCATTCTAAAGCTGGTTGATGAAAACCCGGAATATTATTTTAATATTCTCCCCTACGCCTATGTAATGGGTGTCACTGATAAATGGGCGAAAAAGTTTGAGTCAATCAATATCAAAGAACCAAGCTGGTATTATGGTAATACCACCTATAATACATTTTCATCAATTTATTTTACGACCGCTTTGATGAACTCTATGAATCATATTTCTTCGGATATGATTGTCACCCCCAAATCTGGATCAGATGGTTTTGGCGGTGGCGGATTTTCCGGCGGCGGTGGCTTCTCCGGCGGCGGAGGAGGCGGTGGCGGCGGAGGAAGCTGGTAAAGCTTCTGATAAATACTGAGTTCCATGCTTGTTGCTGATTCTCTGAATTTTTAAAAAAGACTATGGTTGCTTTCAACAGCCATAGTCTTTTAATGATTTAAATTATTTTTCGCTATCAGTATAAAATAGCAGAAATATTTTGGGAAAATTTTAAAACTAGTCTTATGTTCTTGATCTATCGATTTTCAAAATATAAAAATTATTATGCTTGTACGCCATTAAAAAAGATTGACAGATAATTGGCAAATTATTACAAAATTTCTTTTTACGGAATTCCTCATAAAGAGAGATAACCGACAAATTTAAATTGAACCCAAATTATTCACAAAACCATTTTCACTAAAAAAATGACCAGTATAAAAGCATACTATAGAATTAATCAGTTAAAAAAGCAAAAAGAGCTGATTATCCATGGTATATGAGCAATTTTTATGAAGATAACTTTAATAATCACCCC